>JAGBCZ010000010.1 GCA_017937735.1 Alphaproteobacteria bacterium
AACAAATTGCACAGCCACAGATTGCGACAATGGAAAAACAAATGCCCCAGGCAAAGCCATTACCACAAGCACAACAGGCACAGCAACAAATTGTACAGCCACAGGTTGCGACAATGGAAAAACAAATGCCACATGTAAAGCCATTACCACAAGTGCAACAGGCACCGCAACAAATTGCACAGCCACAGGTTGCGACAATGGAAAAACAAACGCCACAGGTAAAGCCATTACCACAAGCGCAACTGGCACCGCAACAAATTGCAAAGTTAAATCCTGTTGCCGACAAACAAATTGTACAGCAACGTATAAACCTGTTTATAATGGCAAAATACAATCAAAAAGCCGCTTAAAACAAAAATCCCCAAACGGGGATTTTTATTTTACATAGTTTGAACACAATGTAATAAACGTATTGAATATTGATTCTCTGGCTGCATCATAACTACGATACGCTTTATCAACACGAACCCAATCACCATTCGGATATAATGTAATATATTTTTTCTGTTTAAAGTCATAAAAAATTACATTACCAATTGTTAAACACCCTCTATCATCATATCGGATCTTGGATTTTAATAAATGATATCCTTTATCTTCCCACTCTGAAACAGTCTTTGCGACAATCCACATCGGCTTTTTATTCTTGAATACCAGGCTGTGTGCACACATAGATTTTAACGCAGCCGCATAACCACTGACCTGACCACCATAAATTACCTTTTGTTCATTATAAGTATCTTTTAATGGTTTCAGTGTTTTTATATTATACATAACCATGTGCTCTATTTTATCACCCAGTAATTTTTCTGCCTGACCAACAGTCAACGCAGGACGCGAACCATCCATCGCTGCATTTGACAACACTGTTTTATCACCAGTTTTAAACAAATCAAAAAACTTCATTTTTAAGCCCTATTATTTAACATTTTGTTGTCTCAAAAAATCTTGTATCAATTTTCTTTTATATGAACTTTGTATCAAAACTCTAAATACTGCCAACAGCGAATCTTCGGATGCAGAACCACGACATGTTCTGCCGCCAACATACATCCAACCACGTGGCATACATTCATATTTTTTGCTTATTGTGTTATAGAAAATCACGTTGCCTGCGATACATTTGCCTTTTGCATTATACGTAGGTGTTGCACCAATAAAATCATGATTTGTTAATACATTCGCATAATTACAATCGTATGTCTTCGCAAACACCGCCACAGGCACATGAAGTGTTAATTCCGGATTATTATCACAGGCTTGTATAAACATATTTGACATATCTACCATCTGCGTGTGACCAACAATGTAACTGTCATTATAAGTTTTACGATTTATTCTCTTTGTATCTAAATAATACATAACAACATTTTCAAACTTTTCACCCAACAATTCTTCTATTTTCTTTCTGTTAAGAATTGGTCTGATTGGGCGAACAACACCCCCACAATTTTGTGGCATATTCTTTTTTATACACATAATAATTATCTCTTATTTTTATACGCCAAGACGTATGGGACAAATTTATCGGCATGTTTTTCGCCCAACAATGTGCGTGGAATCAAAATACTGTTTCCCATGCCGGCCGCCATTTTTTCAACAACTTCACCATTTTTGGCATTTACTAATTTTTCCAATTTCACCGAAACCTTGTCCATCGTGTTCGGTAAAATAAATGTTATTTCATCGCCTGCGCGTGTTTCATTACGCAATTCAAATGTGATATTGTCATCATCTGCCGCCGTTATAACACCTGCGGCATGAAAGTCTGATGTACTGCGTGTTGTTTCATAATTGTGCGCATCGCTTGTCACAGGCCCGTCAAAAAACGCTGTTGTATATCCACGTGTTTCCAAACGATTTAATTCAGTCATAAATTCATCTGGGTTGAAAGTGTCTGGGTTTTCTGCATACGCATCCAGCGCACAACGATATGCATGAACAACGCTGCCGACATAGTATTCGCTGCGATTGCGCCCTTCTATTTTCAGGCTGTCTGGACCGGCAGATAACACTTCGCCCAGTCTTGGCATCAGACACAAATCACGTGAATTCATGATATATGCGCCACGTTCGTCTTCGTCAATCGGCATTTCCAAGCCGCTTTCACGTTCACGCAATATAACATCATATTTCCAACGGCACAGTTGCGCACACGCACCACGATTGGCCGGACGGCCTGTTACAAAATTAGACAACAGACAGCGACCCGAATACGACATACACATTGCACCGTGAACAAAAATTTCCAAACCGATATCTGGACATTCAGTGCGGATATGCCGAAATTCATTATGCGAAACCTCACGCGCAAGAACACACAACTTTGCCCCTGCGTTTTGCCAGAACTTAACCGTTTTTGCCGAACAAATATTCGCCTGGGTCGAAATATGAATTGGAATATTTGGGTGATTTTCACGAACATACATCATGATACCTGCATCAGATACAATCAATGCATCCGGCAACAGGTAATTTATAATCTCGCTGACACGGGGCATATTTTCATATTCATGATCATGCGCAAACAGATTAAACGCCAAATAAACTTTTTTCCCAGCGGCATGCGCCAGTTCAATTCCCTGTTTGACTTCATCAACAGTAATTTTTGCACGCGCACGCATTGAAAAACCGGGCAGTCCAGCATAAATTGCATCTGCGCCATACAGGATGGCGGTCTTAAACGCATCCAGCGTACCCGCCGGCGCCAAAAGTTCTGGTAATTTTTTTGTCATAGGGTATATTCTGCCCCATAAAAACGCAAAATCAAGAAATTTATGATTTTTTGCTTGCGTTCGTTTTTCATATATGTATAATTGGGTGGCAACGCCGGTTTAGCTCAGCTGGTAGAGCGGCTGATTTGTAATCAGTAGGTCGTTGGTTCAAGTCCGACAACCGGCACCAGTTTAGAAACGCACCATTTGGTGCGTTTTTTGTTTTTCCCCTACCCCAAAACATCAAAAACCATGATGCAAAGTGTGATGCAGGCTGACCAAATTATCTGCCTGTATCGTATTTGTTTAGCTTGAATTCTTCAAGCAGTGGCATAATTACATGTTGTAATTCTGGATAAAATTTTTTCATGGTTTCATATGCGTTAAGTGGTTTGTCCGGTTTTGTGTATCTGGCACACTCCCAGTCTATTATCATATTTATATAGTCTTTACGTGTTTTTTTTGATTTGTTTTCCACATGGTGTTTTGAAAATCTGCGATGTTGTCTGTGACACCATTTTATACCTTTTTGTGATATGAAGGCGACAGGATACCATAAAAGTATTTTATCTAAATCATGTAAATAGCCAGAAAGTGTATTATGACCCAATAATTCATGTTCTATTTTAAGGAAAGCGGTTTTATGTTTCCATGTGTATTGCATGCGATGGCAAAATTCTTTGAATTTCATAGTCATTGTTATATCCATTTTTCATTCTTTTTCGGGTTAAATTTATACATTTTGCATGGTCTGTATCCACCATAAGACATTTTATCTGGAATATTTTCACAAAATTTAATTATGCTTTTACGAAAGTTAGACTTATCTATTTCCTTTTGGCTTAATATTTTATATACTTCAACCGCATCGTTCAAAGCAAATTCATCTGGTAGAAATTTAAAAATAATATCTGTTGTATTTAATCTATGTCGTAAATATTTCCATGCAGTCAACAGTTCAATCAGCATTTTTTCTGTTGCGATATTAACGTTGTCAATTGTGTGTGTGTATTCAATACTGTGCGGACTAATTTTTTCAACTGTTTGATATTTGTATATGGTATCGCCCAATGTTATTTTATTATCAGATATCATTACATCAATAATTTTATAATCCGCAGAGATTTTCTTAATGCGAGATATGTTGGTAATTCCCAAATGAATGACATCAACTGTATCATTGAACATATACTGTTTATCGCCCAGCGTATAAACCTGTTCCAGATGAAAGTCATCAGTACCGATTGCATTGACAAGGACATGACGTATTTGTTCCTTGATATCATGATTTTTTGTTGCCAAAACTTGCGGCAATTCAAATTCTTGTTTTTGAACAAGTAATTTAACACACTTGGTGTCTTTTTTGCGTATGTCTTGACTTGGAATACTGTCAAGAATCAACATGATACATGTTAAGTTTACATTCATTGGCTTATCTTTGTTTTTCTGTAAATAGTTTAATTGGTCTTAGGTGATAATCTACTAACTTTCCGCCATAGCATACCACATTAGAATAACCATAATCCAGTTTTTTTGCATAGAAAGTAATTGGAACGCCATTATATACCCATTCATAACGATCAAAGAATTTTTCATCTGCGACAACGAATTCTGCGTATTTTGACATGTTCTTTATTATTGTATCGGTATCAGATTTGGTCATACCATTTTGTAAAATCCAACCAGAATAAGGGTTGTTTGTTCCAGAATCCATTGTATTCAGGTTAAGTGTTTTTAATGATATTGTTTTTATATTTGGATATGTATCAATGTACTTTCTTATTTCTGTCATATATTCATCAAATGACTTTGTTTTCAACATCACATAATTCAGGCGAATATTTGGTGTGTTACGAAAAGCTTCGGTTGCTATATAGTCACGCTTGTATCCCAATGTTTGCATGTCTTGTTTAGAGTCAAAATGTGTTCTGGTAATTTCTATCATAAAGTCACGCTTAAACAAATCCAATTTTTCTGGTTCAAAAAATATATTTCCCGAAGATTGAATTCGTTTTTCATCAAATATATTTACTGTTCTGGTGGCGTTACATATAGTTTTTAGTGTATCTATACCATGCAATGAAGGTTCGCCATTGCCCGACAGTATAAAGTATCTAAAATTAATCCCCAGGTTTCTAAGTTCTTTGAAATGTTGTTCCAATAAATTGACTTGGTCTTTGACGGCGGGCCATTTTGTAATTTTTGCTGTGCAGTATGGGCAGTTTTTATCACATTTAAAAGATGACATAATTAATTCAAATTCTTTATATTTCATTTTATATGTTCCTTTAGTATATTTTGTTTAATTATTTCAATGATTTCTGATTCTGTTTCGTATGCGATAACTGTCGTATTTTTGTTTCGCCTTATTGCGTCTGCGATTGCAAACCAGTAATCTGATTTGATATCATGGCTTGACGGTTGTTTAATGTATAATATATATATTTGTTTTTTATGATTTATTGCCCATGCCAATTCTGTTACAGCACCGGTGGACACGCTTGTATCAAATACCACAACAAAAACGTCACAGCTTTTTACTTGTGAGTATTCTGTGCTTATCACCACTTCTGAATCCGTAGCAGATATTTTTCCATCAGATGTTTTTTCAACATAAAACGGTCCACAGTATAAATACTTGTCGTTAATTCGCAGATTATCGCAATGATACGCCATGTGTTCTGGTGTCCCCAGAAGTTTTGCACGATAATCAAACCGCAGCATTTGTGCAATATCTGTTGTGTCATGTGTTTTATTAAAATGTCCTGCAAAATATATTTTTTTCATGTTACGATTACCATCTGTATTCATAGTTTATTTCCCAAAAATTATTTATTTCTTTGTTTGGTTGTATAATATTGTTACTGCCCGCATTTATTAAACCCGCCGATGCATTTATAGCCCCATTTTTAGACACAGGAATACTTTTCCCAATTTCTATATAGTTGTAATTCAGAAAATCATACCTGTCCCTGTATGTTCCTAACTTGGCATAGTTAGATTCAGGACTATTGATGTCAATTGTGCATCCAGTCAGTGTTAATATAATCAGCAGTCTTTTCATCGTCACTCCTTTGGTTGGTTAATTTTTTCCAATTAATGTATGACAGTATCGCCATAATGGTCCATACAACATTTAATCCCAGCAAGTAATATGCAGGTTCTGGCAACAGTGCATATTCAATAACATATACAATGTCATTTATGGTCCAAAGAATCCAAGCTTCTAATTTTTTATTAGCCATAAACCATGTTGCCAAAAAAGCAGACACTGTCGTAAAAGCATCAATTATTGGCAAAGGGTCCGATGTGTGATGCAGTATTATCGATACTGCTGCGGTTATCATAAGCAGTGCGATTACATAAAAACTTTTTTGTGACTTTGTTAATGTTGTTACAGGCAGATTTTTATTGCCCTTATTCCACATGATAATCGCATAAATACCCATGAATATGAATACCAGATTGTTGACCATGTCGCCATACAGTTTATTTATCGCAGAAAAGAAAAATAACAGAATAATTTGAATGTTATAAAATATCCAATTACTGCGTTTGTTAAGCATTACAAGTAATCCTTGTATCAGCCCAGATATAGTTGCTCCGATTTCTAACACTACATTTATGTTTTCCATTAAATGCCCTTTGACAACACATATAGTATAATATACCATAAGCAGATTGTCAAGGGATGGAAACAAAAAAAATAAATTGTTAAAATGCTATGTAAGGCGATGTGTGATGCAGACGGACCAAATCAACTGGCCGACACCATTTGCATGGTCAATCGGGTATTCTGCGTTTGTGCCGAACTCACGATACAGGGTTTCGGCTGGCATTTGCGTCACCCCATACAGGTCATAAACACCGTACTTTTCCAGTCGCCGTGCAATGCCCGCCCCGATATTCCAGATATCTGTTATCGGCCGATGGTGCCACAAGTGTTCCCGGAACGATTCCGCATCCAAGTATCCGATATGGTCGGGCACTTTCTTGGCCGTGATGTCCAGCGCAACCTTGGCCAAGAACAAGTTCGTACCAATGCCGGCGGTGGCGCATATGCCCGTCTCAGCCCGCACCGCATCCATCAGCATTATCGCTATTTCTTTGGGCGACCGCTTATACATTTTCAAGTAAGGCGTGATATCGATAAAACATTCGTCAATGGAATAGACATGGATATCTTCGGGCGAAATATAGCGCAGATAAATCCCGTAAATCTGAGCGGATACCTCCATATACTTTTTCATGCGGGGCATGGCGGTGATGTATTCGACCCCATGCGGGATTTCAAAGACCCGGCAACGATTACGAATCCCCAGGGCCTTCATTGCCGGTGTTATCGCCAGACAGACCGAACCCCGACCTCGTGACGGGTCCGCCACGACCAAGTTTATCGTGAACGGGTCCAGCCCACGGTCAACCGCTTCGACCGAGGCAAAGAAACTCTTTAAATCAATGCAAAGATAAAACCTTTCCGCCATTCCGGGAATCAGTATAAACCGAATTCACAGGATGTCAAAAAGGATTGTATGGATAAAGAATTATAAAAATTTTATATCCTGAACTGTTATAGAATTATTATTGCAAACCATCTTTAGGAATATCTCTATATGTTTCGTTGAATAATACTGATAATGATAATAAATACCGTCGACAAATACCACATGTACAATAGAAAAACTATTTTGCTCTCTGCCATTAAGGAAGTTTTTGCACAATACCGACATCGTTTTACTTCCCTTATCAACAAAGACGACCCTAGGGAAGCCCGCAAAAGCTCTTTTTGCACCCTCTTTCCCTATTTCTCCTGCAAAAAATACAGTATTTTTGGAAATATTTTTATAATAATCATTTAGTTTTTGTCCGCCTTTTGGGCAGCACGTAAAATTTCTGATATTACAGTTTTTTATGTCTTCATCATCCACACACAGGTACGCATTATCAGTACATTCAATCCAGTCATTACTATTAT
>JAGBCZ010000011.1 GCA_017937735.1 Alphaproteobacteria bacterium
AAAAAACAGAAAGTGTTGGCGTGGGTGACGAATCGGATAACGCATCATACAACCAAGACATAACCATGGATTTACGCATATCTGAACGCAATAACAAACTGATACAAAAAATCAATGCGGCCCTGGACCGAATGGACAAAGGTGAATATGGATACAGCGTTATATCAGGCGATGAAATCGGTTTAAAACGTATGATGGCACGCCCACTGGCCACCATGACCATCGAAGAACAAGAAGAATATGAAAATCATCGACAATAAAATAGCCGGTATAAACCGGTTATTTTTTTGCCCAAACTTTTATTGACAAATGTATTTTATGTATTATATTGTAAAAAACAAGGGCAACTATTATGAGTACAGAAAACAAAAATGATCTTTTTAATTTTAGGGAAATTATATACCTTTTATATAATGGAATGGCCACAGGTCAAATAATACACGGTTCAAAAGATATGATCCAAAATGGTTACGACAAAGATAAACTTATTATTTTGCTTATGTGGATACTAATGTTTGCTTTTTCCGCAGAACGCCTGTATCATGCATACAAATCCAACAAAGATAACCAAGAAAATCAAAACAATCTAAAACAACGATAAAAAACCCGCCATACGGCGGGAATTTTTTATTTCTTTTTTGTAACCTTTTTTACAGGCGCTTTCTTAGCCGTTGTCTTTTTCGCAGGCTGTTTTTCTTCCTTAATTTCTTTTTTAAAGATATTCAGTCCATCTGCCAGATTTTTCATCATACCTGGAATCTTGTTTGAACCGAACAAGATAACAACCAAAACAACGATTACTAATATTTCTGCCCATCCAAAACGTCCAAACATATTTATCCCCTTTTTATATTATTTTGTTACATAACAATCCAATCCATCTGCCTTGGCGTTACGGCAAAAACCATTTGCATCCGCAGATGTATTAAATCCGACACGCAATCTGTATGTTGTTGTACCGTTTTTCAATTGTGCCGCCAAGACAACAAATTTTTGTCCGCTAAACAAACTTGGGTGTGCAGCAATCAATTTACGTTGTCCTGCTTCGGCCAATGCACGTGTACTGTACGAACCCAACTGTGCATACCAGGCAAATGTTGTTGCTGGCGCAGTCTTTTTTGCCACAGGTTTGGGCTGTGGTTTTGCGGCAGGCTTCGCCGCAGGCTTTGGCGCTGTTGCCTTGGCTGGTTGGAATTTTACTTCTTTTCTATCTTCTACAACGCGAACAGGAATTGCTGGTTCTGCCTTTGGTTGTTCAACCACCGGCGCTGGCGCAGGTTGTGGTTTTGGTTGCGCCACAGGCTTTTGTTCTGGTTGTGGTTTTACTGGTTGCGTTTTTACAGGTGGCATTACGTTCATATCCACAGGCGCCCCCTGATCATCAACAACCATTACAGGCGCATCTAAATCAACCTCTATTGAAGATGTAGATTCACCACCGATTGAACGAATAATTATATAAGATGCCAACACGATAATAACCAGCCCCAACGATAACAACAGCCACGGTTTCTTTGGACGTGGCGCAGTAAACGCAGGCACTTCTGGTAATGTGTCCATTGTATCATTA
The DNA here is from genome assembly GCA_017937735.1 of Alphaproteobacteria bacterium. Next base: position 1,571 of record JAGBCZ010000011.1, read on the forward strand.
TCGTCTAAATCTAATAAATCCAAGTTGTTATCTTCGTTCATTTGGCAATTCCTCCTGTAAATTCATATATGCTAATTATATCATAAAAATATCGAATAACCAAACGTATATAAACAAAATTTATTTGGGCATATTACCAAAATTTGGTGGCACAATCAGTTTATGATTTTCTGCAACAATTGGTTCAACTTCGCACTTTTTCACACACCCTGAAACAATCATCGGTGTCAGAACCAGCGCAATTAAAAATAGTGTTTTTTTCATATTACTTCCTTTCTTTTGTTTTATGGGGCAGATTGCCCTGCCCCATAAATCTTACAATGGCATCTTTATTGCATCTTGCATCATTTGAACAAAATCGGACAGCTGTATCGTTTCCTGTTTCTGTTCCCCAAGTCTGCGCAAAGTAACCGTTTTATCCGCCATTTCTTTTTCACCAACAACCGCAACAATCGGCGTTTTTGCCAATGACAGTTCACGAATTTTATAGTTTACTTTTTCATCACGCAAATCTGCACGTGTGTTTACGCCAACACTGCGCAGTGCAGACACAACTTCGTTTGCATAATCTGCATGTTTTTCAGAAATTGGTGTGACAACAACAGGTTCTGGCGACAACCACAATGGCAAATGCCCACCCGTTGATTCCAGCAATACGCCCATGAATCGTTCAATTGATCCTAACAAGGCACGATGCAACATAATTGGACGATGTTTTTCACCATCTTCACCAACGTATGATAAATCGAATCGTTCTGGCAGATTCATATCCAACTGCACGGTACCACATTGCCATACACGCCCCATTGAATCTTTCAGATAATTATCAATTTTTGGTCCATAGAACGCCGCATCACCTTCGGCAATTTCATATTCGATTCCATTTGCATCCAGTGCGTGTTTCAATGCACCTTCGGCCTTGTCCCAGACTTCATCAGAACCAATACGGAATTCAGAATTTTTACGGGTTGCCAGTTTCATAGAAATCTTATCAAAACCAAACTTGCCATAAATATCTTTGATAAAGCGCAAGATTTTTACAACTTCTTCTTCCAGTTGTTCTTCGGTACAGAAAATATGTGCATCATCTTGGGTAAATTCGCGTACACGCATCAATCCGGACAAACCGCCTGCTGCTTCATAACGATTAACCTTGCCAAATTCTGCCAGATATAATGGCAAATCTTTATATGATTTAATACCGTGACCGAACACCAACATACCACCTGGACATGACATTGGCTTTATACAGAACACCTTGCCATCTTGGGTTTTACCGGAATAATTATGTTCACCATATTTTGCCCAGTGTCCAGATCTTTCCCACAGACATCTATCCATAACAGATGGCGTAGAAATTTCCAAATATCCAGCCCGTTCTTGGCGTGCACGTAAATATTCAATCAACTTGCGATAGATTTTATATCCCTTGTCATGCCAGAACACAGAACCTGGCGCATATTCTGGTTCAAAATGGAACAAGTCCATATCTTTACCCAGTTTTCTGTTATCACGTGCTGCGGCTTCTTCTTGCATTTTCAAGAACGCATCCAATTCTTCTTTGCTTGCAAACGCATCAACATAGATACGTTGCAACATTTTATTTTTTGCATCCCCCTTCCAGTATGCGCCTGCGACACTGCGGATTTTAAACGCATCCCGTGGCAAATCCTTGGAACTTTCCACATGTGGACCACGACACAAGTCAACAAATTCACGGAAAGTATAAATCGACAATGCTTCGCCCGCAGCATCATATTCATTTAACCATTCCATTTTATATGGCTGAGATGTGAATATTTCTTTGGCCTCGTCCAAACTGACATTTCTTTGTTCAAAGCGACCATTGGACTTAATCAAATCACGCATTTCTTTTTCGATTTTTGCAAAATCTTCTTCGGAAAAGCGATATTCTGTATCAAAGTCATAATAGAAACCATTTTCAATTGCTGGCCCCCCTGCGAATTTAACATCAGGGTGCAATTTTTTAACCGCTGCCGCCATAACGTGTGCCAACGAATGACGAACGATTTCAATATCATAAGACATAATAATAACCTTTACTTTTTTAAATTTAATTTTTAACTGATTTATTATAGAAATTTGTGCGGACCACCGCAATAGAAATTACACCCCCAAAGGGGTTGTTGTAGTTGTAGTAAAGATAAATTTAAATAAATTCATATCTTATATAGTATTACCACATGATATAAATGTCAATAAAAAACCCGCCATACGGCGGATTTTATGCTATTTATCCAAAATACATCCAAACAAAAACACACCGTAAAATTCCCCTCCTTGGGAGGGGTGGTGGCTATGCCACCGGGGAGGGTTTAAGTTTCTCAATATTAAACCGTATCCACTCTAACACCCGTGGCATATCTTGTTTTACATCTTTATCTTCTATTCTCAATACGGTTATACCAATTGAACGCATATATTCATCACGACCAACATCATATTCATATTTATCATCATGCGAAGAACCGTCAACCTCAACAACTAGTTTTAATTCCTTGCAATAAAAATCAGCAATATAATTCCCTATTGGTTTTTGTTTAGTAAATTTTACCCCCAATGCAGAACGTTTTAATTCGTTCCACAATAACACTTCTGACAAAACACCCGCATGACGATTCATACGGGCAAAAACATTTAATTTTTTGTCATAAAGTTCAACCATTAAATAACCCTCCCCGCCCTACGGGCACCCCTCCTTGGGAGGGGAATTATTTATCCAAAATGCATCCAAACAAAACAGCGAAAAAGAAGCACACACTGCCACCTATTACAAACAGGTGCCAAATACCATGCGAAAACTTCATACGCCGCCATAAATAAAATGTTACACCAATCGTATACGACAGACCACCCGCCAATATAAACCACAGACCACGAATTGGAATATTACGTATCATCGCAGGCAATATAAACAACAACGTCCACCCCATCGCAACATATAAGGCAACCATCCAACGTGGCTGTTGCTTTGGATTTTTAATCTTCATATATGAACCGAACAGAACAATCCCCCACAAAATTGCAAACACAATCCAACCAATCAACCCACGCAGATTAACCAATAAAAACGGGGTGTATGTTCCTGCAATCAGCGCATAAATTGCAACACTGTCCCACACTTCAAAAAAGCATTCATGTTTTTTACCAATTGTCGCATGACACATTGTTGAACCAAAATACAATGTAATCATTGTAACGCCAAAAATCGCACACGATACAATTGCCCATGCGTCACCTTTAATCCCTGCGAACACAACCAACAGTGTCAACGCAGCAATTGCAAGTCCGATACCAATACCATGCGTTAATATATTAACTATTTCTTCTGATTTTGTACTCGGCTTTTCCCAACGGAACAACCCAGTTGCACGCAAGACCTTTAATAATTGTGATGCATGACTATCTTTTTTTACCGCTTTGATTCTTGCTTTTTTTGTCTGCGTCATTTAACCGCCCCCTCGATTCGATTTTTTACCCTGTCACCACCCATAACTGTCATTATTGAATACAGATCTGGGGTATTTGTGCGCCCAGATAATGCGACACGCAAATTCATTGCCACATCACCATTTTTTAATCCTGTTTTTTCAGCCACAGCAACAATTTTTGCCCACCATGTGTCTTTATCATCTGCCGCATTATATGTCGCCAAAAATTCACGCAATGCATCCCGATTAAATTCATATTCTGTGTTTGGAACAAACAATTCATCCCAGAAAAACGCAACATTTTCCAACGTCTGGGACCAAGTGATAAAGTCTTTACGTACACGCTTTGGATTATCACGTTCAATACCCAAAACACCTGTCAGATATTTAACATCAGCCACTTGCATTTTGTTAACGTCTGTTCCATATTCATTTGCCCACGTTACAACACGATTTACCAATTCTGGCACAGGCAGTGAACCGATAAATTCTTTGGCCCACCATTCCAACTTTCTCATATCAAACAAGGCCCCAGACATTGGAATTTTCTTTGGTCGCATTTCATAATCCCAAAATGTTTTCACCTGTCCTTTCATTTTTGCTTCTTCGTAACCAGACGCCAAAATATTACCCAAATATTCAATCACAGCATCAACAGGCCAACCCTCTTGTAGAAAGAACGCCACATTTGCTTCTGGGTCTTTTCGCTTTGATAATTTGCGTTGTTTGCCAGTTTCGCTATCAATTTTATCCAATGTCGCTGTATGAATATACATTGGTGTATTCCACCCCATCATACGGAACAACTGCACATGCAGTGGCAATGATGGCAACCATTCTTCACCACGAACAACATGTGTTGTATGCATAAAGTGATCATCACACAAATGTGCAAAATGATATGTTGGCAAACCGTCATTTGATTTAATCAGAACAATATCTTCATTACTTTCTGGAAAACCAATTGAACCACGAACCGCATCTTTACAGAAAATTCTTTGTTCAGGGTTCCCCATTGAATACAGGCGAATCGATGGTACTTCACCATTTTCTAAATGTGCAATAATATCTTCTTCGGTTAAATCCCTATCACGTGCAAATTCGCCATAGATACCTGTTGCAAAACCAGCAGCCTTTTGATTTTCTCTGATATTTTCCATATCATCCGCAGTTAAAAAGCATGGATATGCACGTCCTGTCGCCAATAATTCTGCCGCAACAGAATGATATATATCTTTACGTTGTGATTGATAATAAGGCCCATAAACCACATCATTATTATACAAAAAACCGAAATCACGCATTGCGCTTTTTACAACATCGACAGCCCCCTGCACTTCACGTTTTGTATCTGTATCTTCGATACGTAACATGAACACGCCCTTTGACTGTTGTGCTAATTTATAGTCAATTAAAACACTGTACAAATTACCAATATGCATAAAACCAGTTGGACTTGGGGCAAAACGTGTAACAAACGCACCATCAGACAAATTACGTGCGGGAAATTTTTCTTCCAGTTCTGCAACTGTATATTTTGGCGCACCGCCCAACACACGTGCAATTAAATCTTTTGATAAACCATTTCTCATCTATATATTCCTTGTGTTTTTAACACGCTAATTCTATACTAAATATATGGAAAAACAAGAAATAAGAACATTTGGTCGCCGTCATGGCAAAAAATTATCCGCCCGTCAACAAACACTGATTGACGAATTGTTACCAACGCTTGCCCCAGAAAATGGCAACATTTTGGAAATTGGATTTGGCGCTGGCGAACATGTACGTGACCTGGCACACAACAACCCCGAAAAAATCATCATTGGCGCAGAACCATTTATGAACGGCGTGGCAAGTTTACTGTCTGCAATAACAGATGAACAATCGAATCGGATACTGAACGAATACAAAAATATCAGAATCTGGGCAGATGATGTTCGTGATTTCTTGCGTAAAACCGAATCGAAATTTGAACAAATATGGGTACTGCACCCTGACCCATGGCCCAAGGCAAGGCACGAAAAACGCCGTTTATTATCTGCGGAATTTTTGAACACATTATCCAACTATCTAACACAGGACGGCGAAATTATTATTGGCACAGACCATTGGGAATATTTTGATTGGATAATTGAACAATTAAAACAAACAAATTTAACCGCAACAATTCCAGACATGGAAATTATACAAACCAGATATCAGAATAAAAACAAAGCCGGCACATCTGCACCAAAATATTTAATTCTACATAACTAGCAACTTATAAAAAATCTGACACGATTTTCCAGTTGTGGAATTTCAGATTTTATCAAACGAAAAACCTGTTCTATACGGCAGAAATCTTGGCCCAGCATAAAATGTAAATCAAATTTATTTTCTGAATTCCAACAATCAAGCATACCATATATCCGACCAACGAAATCAGATTTATCACCCGTATCTTTTCCCAAAATCAACAACAACGATGAAGCGTTTATTTTTTGTAAATTTTCAAATAAATCATTCCAATCACACGAATCGATTTCATTGATATCCACCCCGATTGATAAATGCTTGTTAAAAAACATATCATCCCTGACGACATGTGTCTGTTCTACCAAACTATTCAGCGCCACATACGGCAAAAATATTTGTGCGCCATCTGCGCCATTTTTCAGTGCAATATTTATCTGCTCTGTTACATCTGAAACCTGTTGTTCAGAAATCTTTTTATTCATCATGTAAAAACGCGCCAGCATTGTTGTTTTTACATTTTCCAACCACGGCCATACAGTCTTTATCGAATCGGGCGCCAAAGAAATCACAGATAACTTTTTTTTCATAACAATATCTGCTGTACGGGCCAGTTCACTGGCATCTGCACCTGCGTTACACCACAAGGCCAAATTATTTGACACATCATCAAAAATAATATTTTTATCTATCATAATACTTTTTAGTTTATCATAAATATGATACAATAAAAATCATAATGAGAAATAAATTGGATAATCTTTTATTGGGCATGCTATGGATACTTGTATCTACGCTGGGGTTATGCTTTTGGTTTAATATTAAATTCGGTTTTAATTTATTATCATCATCACACTGGCAGCATTTATCATACATGCAGGCAACACGCACACCAATCACACCTATATTTTACATATCGCTTGTTGTTGGGGTATTTTTTATCATATTTGGACTGTATTTACTAATACGTCCAAAATTTAGAAAAATAAAATTACCCGTACAGGATTCCAATACAACACCACAGCCATCCATTACACAACAACAAACAGACAATGAATTTGGATTATCACGCCCAAAACGATTAACTGGTGCATCATATACAGACACACCTGAACAGGCTGGTTTTGTTGCACCAACATCACCATTAACTGCGCCAGTGGCAACAACCCCACCCCCACAAATTCAGGTACCAACAACACATGCACAAGCCGATGACTTTTCTGAAATAAATGAAATATTTGAATCAACCGGATATACCGTGAAACGCGCCCCACGTATCCAAGGATACCAGACTGCACTGTTGGCAATCGGCACAAATGAAACAGTATGGATGGGGGCTGTTGGCATTGAAACATCGACTATGCAAAGCATGGTTGACACTATCCGCCAGATTTTCCATGACACATTGGACGACATTGAAATAACTATTAACGGATTTGTCATCAATGCGCACGATACATCTGCACCTGCCCCAACAATTTTAACATTTGCAACGACAGAGCAATTACGCCAATATATGCAAGAACATCCAAATCCACCAACAGACCCAGATATGGTTGAAAACTTTAATGCATTTTCTGAATACATATCTACGGTTATTGATTACCTAGGACGACTGTAATGCAATTAAACGCCAGTACCGCAGAAAAAAAGATTTCAGACCTGGGCATGAAAGATATGCCACTGGTTGAATACACTCCAAAACGCACAAGTGTGACCAGCGACTGGTTTACACAATACAAACAACTGTGTCACCAATTTATGTCAGGACTATCTGATTGTATTGAAGAACTGGCATTAATAAACATGTCCCAAGAAGATTTTATGGACCTGATTATGGGACACAAAATACCAGAAAATTTATCAATACGATTTCGTATACCATTGGTATGGGGCGGTGATTTAAGTGTTGAAAACATGTTTATGTGCAAAACGTTTCCACATTCATACAATATGGACAGATTTATAATTATGCAAAGTGGCAACGACACAGTCTGGTTACCCGACCCACCAAAAAAAATATACCTGCCGGTCAGCACACTTGGCGGTGGCGATGGCGGGAACGGAACCGAAGACAGATTAACAGAAACAATCGCATCACAAATTGTCGCAGATCGTGACGTATAGTTACAAGGAATCGACCATGACATGTACTGAATTTTTATCTGCAATGCAATCACGTGGCGCAAAAATATATGCACCTGCGCACACAAATCAAATACTGTTATTAAACGGCGCCCTGCAACAACGCAGATATGCAATGTTACCCCAATCAATAAACGAACTGTACACAATGGTCGGTGCAATTTGTATGGATACCGGATACATATTTGGTCCAAACGAAATCATGCGTGATTCAACATATCCAATCCCCAGCATATTAAAGGTCAACGATGACATTGCACCAATGGGCAAGACTGTTGGCAAAACCATTTTCGGACGCAATGATTTATTCTGGTTTGCATTTGACGCATTTGGTACATTTTACATGCTGGACAATTTAACATTAACACCACTGCGCCGATATGATGATGCATATCATGCAATGACAGACTGTTTAATATCTGGAAAAATTTAACATGAAGAAAATATCCGTATCTTTATCGGGACACCAAACCAGTATAACACTGGAATCAGAATTTATTGATGCATTACAAAAATTATCTATACGGCAGAATCGCCCGATTGCAGCCATTATAAACGAAATAGATTCCACACGTTCCCCCGACAGAAATTTATCATCTGCAGTACGTGTTTGGATATTACAACAAACAATTTTACGCTTTAACGATAACTAAATTTTTTTCAATCACGTGTTCTGGAAAATATAACTGTACCGAATATAGAAAATATCAGTATTATCATCATCCAATAATTCAATCCTATATTACGATATGGTGTATTATGCGCACCCCACACAAACCCATCCAATGTACCTGACATACCAACCGGCAGCATTGAAATAATTTCGCCATCCGATGCAACAAACGCACTGATACCAGAATAATTTGCACGCACAATGGGCAGTCCTGATTCGATTGCATATCTGCGAACCATATCTAAATGCTGATACGTACCAGGTGTATTTCCAAACCAATTATCATTTGTAATATTCACAATTGCATCAACATGCCCTGCCCCATTTGGCAATAACGAATCAGAAAAAATTATTTCATAACATACCGCAGGCGCAAACACAAAACCATTTACATCAATTATTTCTGGTCCATTACCCGCAGTTAAATTTGCAGGTGACGGCAAAAAACCCAACGGTCTATATTCGCCAAACGGCACCAAATGTGATTTACTATAAATCTTTTCTATACGGCCGTCTGCCTGGGACACAACCATTGAATTAAACACACCACCCATATCAAACGTATTTGCACCAAACAGCAAAGTTTTACCCAGAAATGATGCCATATCAATATTATCTGTTGGCAAAACAACAAACGGATATGACGTTTCTGGCATAACAACAATATCTACATCGCCGTCCGCCTGCGCCAAAGACACAAGATTACGCACATTATATTCTGCACGTTGCAGCGCTTCTATCCTGTTATGCGTTGCTTTCTGTGATTGTGAAGTTCCAGGTTGCACAATACGCAAAACCGTTGTTTGTGAATTCGCCCCAACATCTGCATGTTTCATATTATGTACACCAATATATCCGCCGTATACAGCGATTCCTGTGAACAAAATAAAAACAATCCAAACAAACACATTTCGCCTATTTCTAAAAATTTCAACAAGGCTTGCAATCAATCCAACAATTATAAAACAAAGCCCCAACGCACCCCACAACGACATAGAATTTGCCAATTCTGGAATTATCATTGTTATATTTGCAATCGGATTCCATGGAAACCCAGTAAACACCCATTCACGCGCCCACAAAACCAACGACCACACACCTGCAAACAGAAACACACGTGATGCCGCAGACATTTTCTTTTGACTGATTGCCACAAATGGCCATGAAAAGATTAACCACCCTGCCACCATCAATCCAATTGCACCAGGTATTGTCCATATTGCATATTGATCTGCAATTTCAGGTGCAACATATATAGAGTGTAAAACCCACCAAAACATAAACAATGCATACATCGCACCAAACGGTGCAACACGCCACAACGCACGCCAAAAACCACCAATTTTATCGTTGCGCACAGTCAACCAATACGCCCCTGCAACACCCAACACGGTCGCCCACCACTGATAGAACGGCGCAAAACCAAATGACGCAACCGCCCCAAACACGCCGTACAGCGCATATTGTGCATAACTATTTTTTTCTATTTTTATTTTCTTTAACCAAGAAATTGTTTTTGCCCCCGGGCAACACGAACCATCTGCACACGATATTTCAACATTACTTGCGTATGGATTTTTTATACCCAATTTTGACAATATTTTTGTTTCCTTGTTTTCCATAACAATTGCATCATCATCTGTTATATGGTCATATCCCAACAGATGCAACACGCCATGAACAATCATATGCGCAGTATGATGCGCAACAGATATATTTTCTTGTTTGGCTTCACGTATAACCGTATCCAGTGAAATATAAATATCCCCCAACAGCACATCATCACCCAATTCAAACGACAACACATTTGTTGGTTTGTTAATGTTACGATATTCACGATTGATTTTTTTTATTTCTTTATCATCAACCAATATGATTGACACTTCTGAATTTTTATATTTAGCGCCCACCACCGCATTTGCGATTTGTTCAAAATTTATTTTATATTTTTTCCATCGTTTATCGTGAACATCAACATATACTTTCATATTTTCACCATCCTTGTTATACCAATCCAACATTTCGTTCTGTGCCATACAACAGCAAATCACCCCGTGCATTTTTCTGTCTGATTTGCTTAATCGCATCATTAAAGGATATTGTTTTATTATCTGTATTTTTTACAGTCTGTAAAACATCCCGTCCAACTTCAAAACCTTTTAAGAAATGTTCTACGGTTGATTTATGTCCTGTTTTTGCAACATCCAGCGCATATTTAATTACATCATCTGTCATCAAGAAATGTCCATTTTGATACACACGATTTAATTCTATTTTCGAGAACGCATCCCGTGGCAAATTCAAAAAGTCTTCGGCAGTTATTGCACCAACCGCATACATTGCGCACCACCAGCGGCGTTTTAATGTACCGACCCGCCATTTGTCTGCGCCGTTATAGACCACAAACGCATCTGCCACCTGTTGCTTATTTTTTGCGATTGAAATTTTCGATGCAATAGGTTTAATATCAGCCGGCCGTTGATATCCTGCACATGCCAACGCAATCATTTGTTGTACATTTATATTTGGTTTATCTTTTATCGCCCTTTGCAAGGCAGGCATTGTTTCAAACAACAGATGTCTGCGTGCCTGATTATAGTTATAATCCTTGGACCAGCGTTTTGTATCGCCAAGTCTGTTTTCATATCTATGCAGTTTGCCATTATCATCATATCTGTAATACCACGTACAGCCCAATCCATTTGTTTCACGATTTTCACTGCCGTGTTGCTTTGATATATCCCGATATGTTTCCAGTTCTGTTAATCCGACTGCGATATGCGCCCAATATTCATCTGTTGCTTTTTTAACAAAATCTTTATCATTTGGATTGATTTTTTTTAACACACTTTTTTCTTTGTTTTGGACAACTACTTCGTGTTTATCTTGATTTTTTTCTTTATCGTTATCCAGTTCATTTAAAATCAGATTTCCACCACTGAACACAATTGTTCCCATCGCCATAAAGTACAACAGATAACTTTCTATCCATGGGTGTTTTTTTATAAATTTTGTTGCTGCATTTTTCTGGGACACTTGTTCCATACTTCTGATTAAATAATTATCCACCAAAACAGTATTTAGGCCCCGTGTTAAATATTCCAACAACCATAACACAGATACACCTGATATTTTTCCTGTTTGTTGTGCAACCTCGCTGGACCAAGTTTTTAATTTTTTTGTATTTAATTCAATGGTATTGCCACCCTGATTATTTTTTTTAACCACCAACAAATCAGACAAATGGGCCGTATCAGGAATTGTTTTGCGCTGCAATTTCAAGCGAATTTTTTTCAGATTATCCGCAGCACTACGGATATCATCACCACGTTTTTGCGCAACAGTTTTTTTGTTCATCTTTACTTTCTCCCCAGACCGGTTTTCTTGGCGATTTTTGACCGCTTTCTTGAATATGCAGGTGCCACAAACGGATAGTCATTTGGCAACCCCCATTTTTCACGGTATTCGTGCGGTGTCAGGTTGAACTTACGTTTTATATATCTGCGCAACATGACATGCCACGTTCCATCTTCCAGACATTGAATTTTATCAGGGTGCACAGAATCTTGAATTTGTTCTTCGGTGACAGTTGTTCCACGCAAAATTTCACGTGCGTTTTTCACAGCCACTTCCATTGTTAACTTTGGATTAGCAGAAATTGCTGCCGCTGCCAGATTTGCAACAGCCAACGTAAAATCAGAATTTTTATTTACCAACTTGCCATTTCCTTTATATTTTAATAGAATAATTATAACACAAATAAACCCTAAATAAAAGCCAAGTCAAATGACACGACCACTTGCAGATTTAATGCGACCGAACACAATTGATGACATTGTGGGTCAAACTGTATTACTTGGTGAAAACGGCATTGTGCGCCGTATGGTTGAAAATCAGAAATTATCAAATCTGATATTATGGGGACCACCCGGGTGTGGCAAGACAACAATTGCACGTGCGTTGGCAAATTCTGTTGATATGGACTTTGTTCCGATGTCTGCTGTATTTTCTGGAACATCTGATATAAAAAAGGCAATGGATGCCGCCCGTATGAACCGTGACATTGGTCGCAATACATTATTATTTATTGATGAAATTCACAGATTTAATAAAACCCAACAAGACACATTGTTGCCATATCTCGAAGATGGGACGGTTGTATTTATGGGTGCAACCACCGAAAACCCCAGTTTTAATTTAAACAACGCATTATTATCACGTTGTCACGTGGGCGTATTGTCTGGTCTGTCCAGCGAAGATTTATTGACACTGATGCAACGTGCCGAAGATTTTTTGGGCAAGAAATTACCACTGGACGAAAACGCACGTACACATTTGGCACAAATGGCAGATGGCGATGCCCGATTTTTACTGAACACTGTTGAATACTTAATTAACGCAAACTTTAAAAAGTCGTTAACGCCGGACGCCTTGGATTCCGCCGTACAGAAACGTGCGCCATTATCTGACAAGCATGGTGATGAACATTATAATTTAATATCCGCTGTACATAAATCCCTGCGTGCCAGTGACACAGATGCGGCCCTGTATTGGACGGCCCGCATGATGACATCTGGTCAAGATCCAATGTATTTATTCCGCAGACTGACCCGATTTGCAGTCGAAGATGTTGGCCTTGCCGATCCAAATGCATTACAGGTTGCGATTGCTGCATGGAACGCATACGAACGACTGGGCAGTCCCGAAGGGGATTTGGCCCTGACACAATTGGTTATATATCTTGGCACAGCACCAAAAAGCATTGGCAATTACAAGGCGCAAAAGGCTGCATATGCTGCGGCCCGTGCAACAGGTTCTTTGATGCCACCTAAAAATATATTAAACGCCCCAACAAAAATGATGAAAGATTTGGGCTATAACGATGGATATATTTACGACCCAGATACAGCAAACGGTTTTTCCGGTCAGAATTGTTTTCCGGAAAGTATGGGACGTCAAAAATACTATTTTCCTGTTGAACGTGGATTTGAACGCGAAATAAAAAAGCGTCTTGAATACTGGGATAAACTGCGTGAACAATTAAAGAAAGATCAATAAAAATTCCCCAAACGGGGAATTTTTATTTCGCTTCTAATTTACGCTGATTGTTCAAATACGACTGTCGTTTTTGGAACAAACAAGTTCTAAAATCATTTAAACAACTTTGAAATACCTTCGAAGACGAGTTTGTTTTTATCTTTGCCACATCCTTACAAGCCTCCTCTTTTATTTCACACTCCTTATCACCATCATGAAACAGGGTCTTGCTTAATGCAGTCAAATCATTAACTAACTGTTGTCTAATTTCTGCAGTTGTTTTATTTCCATTCCCAGATTGACTGTAGATAGATTGAAAATTACTTTCATAACAATCTAACTTCTTTTCCGGATCAAATATATTCATACAATTAGACACACCAACAGACATATATACAGATCTATCTTTATCACGCCATGATGATGAAGACGAACTATCATCAGATGATGATGCGCCTGCCGCCTGCAATGTTGCAGTCAACGTTGCCTTTTCCAACTGTGTTTTCAATCGTCTTATCATTGCTTCCAGATATTCGTATTGTTTATACATTTGCTGGGCAATAACTGTTGTTTTTAATGCAATAACATCCTGCATCAATGACCGTGTTTCGTATGTTGGATTTTTTGTTTGTCCAACATTATAGACATGTGTTGAACACAAGGCCAAACTGGGTACAATATAATCATTATCTGGATTTTCACAACCATTTGATACAGCTGCCCATGTTGGCATCACCAACACACACCCCAGCATTACGCCAGTTATAAAAATTTTAGCAAAAATATTTTTTACTGTTTTCACTATAAACCCCATTTCATCGCCGGTATCGTTGTATCCAATGAAGTTGTTTTTAATGTATAGGTACTAGCAGGTTGTATAGATACAAGCGTACCATTTTGGCATTCCTTCATAGAATCACGTTCAGTCATTTCTATTGAACCGCACATACATTTATTATCTTTATACGTCCCTTTATTACTTTTACAGAACGTCTCTGTCAAAGTGCTGATACAAACACCACCAACGTTACTTTTTGCACCACATTCACAACCTGTATCTGTCCACTTTCCACCAGAACTGGTACAATTATCTCTCATTTTATTTTCTTCTTTTTGTGCTTCATTTGGATCCATACATCTTGCAAGATTATAATTGAATGAATGACCGCTTGTTTCACAAACACATTTACCATCTTTCCATTCTGCGTTCCAATCCGTAGACCCCTCACAAACACATCTCTTACGGTCACTGTTTGATACATTCTTACATTTTTCTAAAACAGATGTTGCAACATTATTACTTGTTTCAACCAATGATGCGCCACCTTTTTCTGCATAAGGTTCCAACTGTTTTTCTGTGATACAAACTTGCTTTGGCAATGACTTGGTTGCTGCGATTTTCTGTAATTCTGGATACGACCCATCACCAACATGACAGTATTTTATAAAATCCATCTCTTTACATTCTTTACCGCTTTTATTAAACGAACTTGACAGACATGTACTTGGGGCATCCTGTTCCAAGATACGTTGCAGTGTATCGATATCGATTGATGCCTGCTTTTTACGATTTGCAAACAATCCACTTGCATCCAGTGCCGCTGATGCACATCCAATGCGTACCATTGAATCATTTGCATCATTCTGTGCAGGATCCAACAGACCGCGTTGTACATCTTCTTGATTTGCCAGCACACGATGTAATGTACAAGACGGACTATCCTGGGCAGGAATAACCTGACCCAGTGAACACGGATGCTGTCCCTTGGTTGTTTCACTTGGGGTTGAACGCCCATTTGGACAATTAGTATTATTATAAGAATAGCGTGCTGTATCAGAACACAAATATTCGCCCCACGAATTACACGAATTACTTAACATCAAATAAATTTCTGTGATATCAACACCCACAGATTGTGCAATAATCAACGCATCATACAAAGAATCCAGAACCGTGTTATATGGGTCAAAGAATTGCCCTGCTTTATCCTTAAATGTTTTTACACGTTTTGGTCCGGTACAATTATTACCACGTGCATCACATCCAGCATATTCAAACGCAGTCAACATTGTTGATTTTAAATCTTTCAGTGCAATTTCTGCATTTTCAATTTCACTCATAACCTGGCCGGTTATTTGCTGACGTACCAAAATATCATCAGACACACCTGCATTGATTGCAGCCTGTTGCGCCACTGTAACCCCTGGTGCCGTTTGTGCATCAATCTTTGCTTGTTGGGCGGCCGCCGCCTCGGCCTGGGCCTGGGCGACCAGTGCCTTTTGTTCATCCAGTGCTGCCTGCATCTGTTGCATTTGTTGTGCATTTTGTGCCTGCATTTGTTGTTGCATCTGGGCCATCTGTTGTTGCATTTGTGCCATTTGTTGGCTATTTTGTGCGGCCGCTGCCTGTGCTGCGGCTTGCTGTGCAGCCAGTTGTTGTTCTTGCAACTTGGCCGCAGCATTTGCAACAATCTGTGCAGAAATGTATTCTACCAATTCTGCACCATGTTTTTTACAATCTTTGTTTGAATTCACGCAACCTTCGACAACAGGTTTTGCAATATCCATTGTTGTACATGCAGAACACTTTGGCTGGGCGCAACGCAAAATCAGTGAATTACAATTTCCAAAATCAGCAGTCGCACCACCTGCCCCACCGGCCAAGGTACGATTGTTCATCAACGTATTCCAATTATTGTTATTCGCAGTCCCAGTTCCGTTCCATGCTGTTAAATTACTGCCCGCAGTGGTTGCAACCTGGGCGCCAGAAACGCATGGCGCAAAAAACAAGCACAACAATAAAAATCGCTTAAAATATTTCATATTCTCTCTATAAGTAAAATTTTACCATATTTTAGCCCCATATAAAAGCAAAAAATGAAAAAAGTGATTAGTGTTAGCGGTTAGTGATAAGTGAATACTGTAATTATTCCGACTGACCACTAACCACTTACACTAGTCACTAAATAAATTAGAATGATTTAGATAAAAATAAATTGGGAATCGTAGTGTACAAACGCTACATGAATTGCCGGCACCGTTTAGATGAATTATTATCAGCAGATTTTTAGAAATAAATTAGAATGATTTAGATGCGGAACGGTCCCGATGGTGTAGTGTACAGAAGTTACATGAGCCATCGGGACCGTCCACAGATGAATTATTATAATTTATTTATAGAATATGTCTTTTATTATTTGCATCCGGCGCAGACACAATACCATCTGCCTCCATCCGTTCCATAAATCCTGCGGCCTTGTTATATCCAATTTGCAGTCTGCGTTGGATATATGAAATCGTTGGTTTTTTATCACGAATTACACATTCTTTGGCACGTGCATACAGGTCACCATCTTTATCACCTGTACCACCACCAAAACCACCAGATATATCAGATGCGCCACCATCTGCGGCATCGGTTACGCCGTCTGCATATTCCGGTTCACCCTGGGAACGCAAGAAGTCACCAATTCGTTTCAATTCTTTATCATCGATAAATGCACCATGGATACGAACAGGGACACGTCCCGCCTCGCTGAACAACATATCACCCATTGCCAACAGTTGTTCTGCGCCACCTTCGCCAAGGCATGTTACACTGTCAATGCGGCTGCGTGCTTGGAACGATATACGTGTTGGGAAATTCGCCTTGATAACCCCAGTAATTGTTGTTGCATCTGGACGCTGGGTCGCCATAACAAGGTGAATACCAGCCGCACGTGCCTTTTGCGCAATACGTTGAACACACGCTTCTACATCTTTGCGTGCCAAACTCATCAAGTCTGCAACCTCGTCAATAATGATGACCATATATGGCATATCAGACAAATCAACTTCTTGTGTTTCGAACAGTAATTCACCCGTTTCTTCATCTGTTCCAACAGCAACCTGCTTGGTAATTTTTTCACCGCTTTCACGTTTCTGTGCTGCAATTTCATTGTAACTTTCAATGTTACGTGCGTTTAAGACCTGTAATTGTTTGTATCTTTCTTCCATTTCACGCACCGCCCATTTCAGCGCATTAACCGCTGGTTCTGGTTCCAACTTTACAATTGGCGTAATCAAGTGTGGAATATCATCCCAGAATCCAAAATCAACACCCTTTGGGTCAATGATAATCAGTTTACATTTATCTGGGGTAAAGTGATACACAATAGACGTTATGATTGATTGGACAAATACAGATTTACCAGACCCTGTACGTCCTGCGACCAACATGTGCGGCATTTTTGCCAAATCAAAATACATTGGATTACCGCCAATATCGACCCCCAACGCCAACGGAATTTTATATTTTGATTCAACAAACAATTCGTCTTCCATCAAACCACGATAACGCACAGTCTGACGTTTCAGGTTCACCATTTCAACACCAATCAACTGTGTCTTTGGAATATGTGCGATACGAATACTTTCCGTTGCCATCGCACGTGTCATATCTGTCACAGTCTTGTTAACATCCGCCATACGTGTACCTTCGTCTGGCATAAATTCATATAATGTTACAATTGGCCCAGGTTTAATTCCAACAACCTTGCCATGAACACCGTATTGCGCAAATTTCACTTCCATACTGCGTGCAATTTGTTTTAGTTCTGGGGTTACAGAATACTTGCTGAAATTAGACTTTTCCAAGAACCTGGTATCTGGCAATTCGTATGCAGCCGCACTGCGCACACGTGATTTTACAGCCGCCACCGCAGTTGCTGCTTTTTTTGCGCTGCGCTTTTTTGGTGTTACGGCTTTTTCATCTGATGTGTCTTCTTCTTCAACCTCTTCTTCTTGGTCTTCTTCATCTGCTGATTCTGTATCTTCTTGTGGCACATATTTCGTCAGATGGAACGCAGATGCCAACCATAACAACCAACGTTTCAGTAACTTTGCCCCCCAACGGACATGCGCCCATTGAACGTGTAACAATACACCACCCATAATACAAAACGCAATAACACATAAAACACCAACCAACACTGCCCCAACGCCACCAATCAGATGAACAACATCCGCCGCCGCCACAGCGCCAAACACCCCCCCATACGTAGATCGTGGCGCAATCAAACCAAATCCAATCGCACCAATACACAATGCAATAAAGCCACGTAACAAATTATATTCTGGGGGAATATCATCTTCGATATTTAATATCTGCATAACGCCCCAACGTGCCAAACATAGAAACAAAAATAACCCCGGAATAACACCAACTGCATACCGAACCATCCCAACAAGATATCCCATAACTGACTGGCTGCCAAATGTACTGGCCACACCAAAACCATCCAAATATGGATTATACATTAACATTGCAAACACAGCCCACAGCGCAACAGCAAGCACACATGCGCCCAATATACGTTGTGTTAAACTTTTCAATGCACCAGATACCCGTTCTGGTAAAAAATTAGACTTTCTCTTCCCTGTCATAACGCACGTATTTTATCATAAAAAACACAAAAAAAACAGACGATTTTTACATCGTCTGTGTTTATTATTTTGATTTCTTTAACATATACCATTTTACAACATCTGCCACAACCATACCAATAAATGCCCCAAAAATAACATCTGACGGCCAGTGCGCCCCAATCGCAACACGTGACAGACCAATCAATATTGCCAATGTCCATGTAACCGACTTGTACTTTGGCGCCAACATCCCAATCATTACCAAGCCTGCAAAACTGATTGCGGTATGTCCAGATGGCATTGAATTAAACGCCCAATCCAGTGACGGCGGGAAAAATCCTGTCATATCCAGCGCTTCAAAGAATATAGGTCTGGCACGTCCAATAAACGTCTTTAAAATTTTTACGATAATGCCAGCTGATAAAACGCTATACAAGATTAAAAATGCATGACTAGATTTTGTTTTTTCAAAACAGTCACGAATACTGTGAATATCGCCATCTGACGTTATAAATTTTTTTACACACAATACTGCGGCTGCGATAAAAGATACAAGCAACCAAATTTTGCCAGAAAACACGACATCAAAAAACGCACATAACCGACAATTAAATTGACGCATAAAAACAAACAGCGGTTCATCAAACCAAAAAATCCCCAATATAACCAATACAAAAGTGACCAATGCAGCCACACCCATTTTTTTCCATTTAATTTGGTTACAATTTGTTAAAAACACGACACACCCCCTTGTACAGAAATTATAAATCTATCAATCTGTTATAAATTTTCATATCCGTTAAAATCTTTACAGACACCGCCATTGACAATGCATCTTCATCCACGCCACTGGCGATTGTTGGACATCCTTGGCGAATATCTTTTACATTAACATTTTTTTCCTTGTTAAAATCACGTCCGTTAAAGTCACCATTGATAACATTTAAAAAGAACGCATTTTGTTGCTGACTGGAACGAATATTAGACAAACAAACAATTGGAAATACGCCACGTCCATCAATAACACTGCCCTGGCCTGATTTGACAGATTTATTCAACAGTTCCAACGCACCACCATTATCTAAATCAATAACAGTTGCGATTCTGGCATTACCCGCAGTTGGCGTTCCAACCAATACACCACGCTTTATTTCATAAAATGCGTATGCAACTGCCTCGGCTGTGCCACGTGTTTGATCAGACATTAAAACGACAACTGGCGCTTCTGAAACAGGTGAAGTGTTTGGAACAACCTCTACCTCATCCATAGCCGTTTCAACAATACGCATAACAGGAACATCGCCAACAAATAACCCTGCTAATTTTGCAGCCGCCCTTTCATCATCACCAGTGGACGTGCGCAAATCTAAAATAACACCATTAACATCAGAATATGTATGCAGCGCATTTTTTATAATATCAACTGCACCATCAGATATCTTATGAACAACAATTTCTAATATTCCGCCATCATCAGCATTGGACCGATGTACAATATCCGCATCTGCAACAACAACAGTCGCACGGCGCAACACAACATCTTTACTGCCAGATGGGGACAATATTTTGATTTTAGATGTACCAGAATTAAATCCACTTAACACAGATGCCAATTCTGAATCAGACATATTTCTGACCAATTTACCATTTATCTGAACAATCAAATCACCAGAACTAATTCCTGCTGTATCTGCGGGTGCATCTTTGAACACACCATCAACACGGAAATTACCACGTTCATCGCGCGTTCCTTCCATACCGACACTGGTTAATAATCTGCCATCTTCTGTAATTTGTGCAGATTTAGAAAAAATATATCTGCCATTTTCATCCAATCCACGCATTATTGCATCAACAACATACTGATATGTTTCATTTTCTGTCAGTGACTTTAAATGCGCATCATTTGCACGCATTTTTAAAATCAATGCAGTTGTAATTTCACCAAATGCATTCCAATCATTTTTTTCTGGCCGTGGATAATTTGCAATAATTTTATCATCCCAAACCAATACTACACGTTCATCTGTTGCAGCAATATGTGCATAAGGATTTAAATTTTCCAGACTTTCAATTGCAACATTCAGATTTTTTCCACCCCACTTTACACTGTTTAATTTTTCATAAACATCCGCAAAGTTTTCAGACATTTCAAATACAGGCAGCCCATCTTGAATTTTTTCATCTGGGAAAAACATGCTGCTTGCAAAGCACGGTGTCATACCAACAGCAAATGCCAATACAGTAAATAATTTTAGTATTCTCATATTACACCCCCCATTGGTATGACATATATTTTTAATTATCTGTATCACGCAAATTAAAGTTATACAGAATCATATTAGATATAAAGATACTTGTGAACGTACCCATAATGACCGAGAATCCCATCGCAATTGCAAATTCACGTAACATTACCCCACCAAACAAATACAATCCAACCATCGCCAACATTGTTGAAACACTGGTTAACATTGTACGTCTGAACATTTCACCAACAGACAAATCAATCAAATCAGCCATTGGCATTTTGTGATACTTTTTTACATTTTCATCAATTCGGTCATAGTTTACAACCTTGTCGTTAATTGAATAACCAATACCAGTCAATATAATTGCAATTGCAGTCTGATTAAATTCCAATCCTGTAATTGAATAAAAACCAAACATCAATACAAAGTCCAAAAACAATGAACAAAATGCACCAACTGCATATCCACCTTTGTATCGAATCCAGACATAAATTGCCATCATGATAAATGCAAACAATATCGCCAAGATACCACCACGAATTAATTCGCCACCAATTTTTGGTCCAACAATTTGCACTTGTGAATATTCAACATTATTACCCAAAATATTTTTTATTTCAGATACACGTTCATTTTGTTGTGCATCCGTCGCCCCCTTGGGTAATCCCAAACGAATTAAAATAGATTTTCCATCAACCTGTTGTAATTCCGGACTGAATTCAGATAACGCTGCACGCATTTTATCAATTGTATACGACTGTTCTATTGGTGTTACTTCCATTGAAATACCACCAGAAAAGTCAATACCATAATTCAGCCCACGAAATAACAACGACAACACAGACAGCAACACCAACGCCGCAGATACGATGTATGCAATCTTACGATATTTCATTATATGCAATTTCATATTTATACCCCCACACTTATTTTACATAACCAATTTTTCTATTTTTACCGTTCATATACCAGTCTATCATTACCTTGGACAAGCATACGCATGTAAACAATGTTGTCAAGATACCAATTGACAGCGTAACAGCAAAACCACGAATTGGACCAGCCCCAAATTGGAACAAAACCAATGCACAAATCAGTGTTGTTAAATTCCCGTCCAAAACTGTTTTCATCGCACGGTCAAAACCGATATTTACTGCACGTAAACTTGGGGTACCTGCCCTGATTTCATCCCTGATACGTTCAAATGGCAATACGTTTGCATCAACTGCCATACCCAACGTCAGAACGATACCTGCGATACCAGGCAATGTCAGCGTTGCACCAAACAGCGCAGTCAATCCAACAATCATACCCAAGTTCACCATCAATGCAATTCCTGCAATCACACCAAATGCGCGATAAACAAAGAACAAGAATATAAAGATGAATAATACACCAGCAATTGCGCCCACCTTACCTGCGGCAATTGTGTCTGCCCCCAATCCCGCACCAACAACACGTTCTTCGATAACCTGCAACGGCGCTGGCAACGCACCAGAACGCAACAACACAGCCAAATCTTTGGCACCTTGCAATGTAAATCCACCAGAAATCTGCCCACGTCCACCAGGGATAGGTTCGCGGATAACAGGCGCAGACAAAACCTTGCCGTCCAATACAATTGCAAATCTTTCATTAACATGTTCTGTTGTTAATTTTGCGAATCTGCGTGCCCCAGACGCATCAAATACAGTTGACACAACCGGCATATTATTCTGGTCAAATTCTGCCTGTGAATCTTTCAATGATTCACCAGAAACTTCGACACGGGAATACACAGGAATCAATTGTCCACCCATATCCATATATGGCAAAAATTCAGTACCATTTGGTGCACGACCAGATGCAATCTGTTCATTTGATACATTTTCATTAACCAGATGGAACGTCATTTTTGCAGTCTGACCAATCAGGTTCTTGATATGTTCAGGATTATCAACACCCGGCAATTGAACCAAGATATATTTTCCACCCTGACTTTGTATTGATGGCTCTTTGGTACCCAATGCATCAATACGGCGGCGCACGATTTCAACACTGCGTGCCAACGCATCTTTTATCATTTCTTGCCGTTGCATTTCTGAATAAGACAAAGAAATTGTTTTTCCATCAGACGTCATATCAACAGTATTACCAAACGCAGCCTTTAAGCGCCCTTTGGCATCAGAAACCTGATTTTCTTCACGAACAACAAATGACACAACACCATCATGATTGCGCAGATTAGAAAAACGAATAACACCTTTTTTTCTATCAATTAAATTAGTACGTGTTTCTTCATACAACTGTTGCGTTTTTTCAGCAAACATTGTATTTGTATCAACTTCTAATAACAGTTGCGCACCACCCTTTAAATCAAGTCCAAGCGACACAGGACCAATCCAAGATGGAAAATATGGTGCCAATTTTGGCGACATTGTTGGAACAGCCAACAACACACAAAATACAGCAACAAAAACTATCGCCAATTTTTTAAACATAATCAGACCCTTTTACCTATTGTTCAACACCCGCCACTGCGTTTTTTGCAACCTCAATCACAACGCCTTTGGCAACTTCTAAATCGATTGTTTTTTCATTAACTTTTTTAATTGTGCCATATATACCAGCCGCAATCACACGATTGCCAACCTGTAATGAATCCAGCATTTTTTGATATTCTGCCATACGTTTTTTATTTGGGCGAACCATTAAAAAATAGATAATCCCAAAAACGACCATGCAATACAAAACCATACCCCAAAAACCATTTTGTGGGGCTGCTGCACCAGTTTGCACAACTGTATCAACAACTTCTGCTGTTTGTTCCATATATTTTCTCCTTGATTTAATACAGGCACATTAGTAAAAAAAGCCCGATTTGTAAAGCAAAAATACAAGAAATTACAATCTTTCAAACCAACTATCAATTTCTGTTATTGGAATAAATTTATACACAGGCCGTCCATGGTTACATTGCCCTGCCCGTTCTGTCCGTTCAATATCACGCAACAACGCATCCATTTGAGAAAAATCCAATTTTTGCCCAGCACGTACAGAATGGTGACAGGCCCAGTTTGCCAACTTTAAATGTAATTTTTCCTTTAACTGTGACGAATGTCCATTTACACGAACTTCATCCGCAATACTGTGCAAAACATCTGTCCAATTCATATCCCAATCCGCAGGCTTTTCAAATATTGCAACCGCCACATCACCAAACGCATCAACATGCAATCCAGACTGTTTTAATTCATCTGCAATCGTCATAATTGCCACAACATCTTCTTCACGCAAATTAACAACAATCGGTGTCAATAGCGGTTGAGTTTTTATTTTATTACTACGCAATTTTTCATATGTTATACGTTCATGTGCAGCATGCTGGTCAACAATAACCATATTTTCGTCTTTTTGTGCGATAATATATTTATTTGCAATTTGCCCCACGACACGCCCCAACGGCATATCAACAAAAACATTTTCTATTGGCGTTTCACTATGCCTTGGCACATTGGCAACAGACGTGGGCGCAGCATACGGATTTTGCATAACAGGCTTTATTTCATCACGCACACAGAAAGAACGTGGTTTTATACCAAAATCAAATCGTGAATTATTATCAACTGATTTCATTGATTGTGCTGGAATAATTTGCTGACCAGCGTTAATCATTGTTTGTGACAACCTGTCACGTAATGTTTTAATTATAAACGAACGCACATGTGTTGGTTCCAAGAAATGCACTTCGGTCTTGGCGGGTGACACATTAACATCCACAGCATTTGTTGGCAACCATAAATACAGCGCACACAATGGAAATTCACGTGCATGCATAACATCCATATATGCCGCACGCAATGCACCAACCAAAACCTTGTCTTTAACCGGGCGACCATTAACAAACAAGAACTGATCAACAGATGATGCACGGCGCAATGTTGCTTCTGATATATATCCTGTTAATTTCATCCCAGATGTTGATGCAGACGTTGCATCTATTTCCAACATGCGCCCGACCACATCTTCGCCCATCACAGCAGATATACGTGATAATAAATCCTGATTTTTTGGAAACACCCATTTGTCATTTAGAACAAAACCAACATCTGTACGCGCCATCGCCAATTTTTTTACAACATCCAGTACAGACATCAATTCTGCCCTGTCCCCACGCAAGAACTTTAATCGTGCAGGTGTTTTTGCAAACAAATTTCTGACACGCATACGTGTCCCGTTTTCCCATTCAGACGGTTTTATTTCACCAGTATTACAGTCAATCTGCCAACCATTTGTATCGCTGCCATTATTTGTATCAATTGTCATATCAGACACAGATGCGATTGACGGTAACGCTTCGCCACGAAATCCCATAAAGTTTATATTCAACAAATCATCATCAGGCAATTTTGATGTCGCATGTCTTGTAATTGCACGTGCTAAATCGTCACGTGACATACCCGATCCATTATCAATAACACTTATCATTGTGCGGCCGCCATCAATCACATCTACCACAATCTGATCTGCGCCTGCATCCAGCGCATTTTCAACCAACTCTTTGACCACACTGGCAGGATTTTCAACAACTTCGCCGGCTGCGATTTGGTTAACCAAAAAATCAGGCAACACACGAACAGTCATAAAAACCCTTCCTTTTTTTATATTTATAAATCAGTCTTTAAATTTAACTTCCAATATTTCGTATTCTTTTTCGCCACCTGGCAATTTAACAATACACGTGTCACCAACGCATCGCCCAATCATAGCACGTCCAACAGGTGACGTACACGAAATAACAGTACGACCATCCGATTCGATATCAGACAAAATTCTGCACTGCATTTTATTACCATCTTCGTCTTCGGCCACAACACGTGCGCCAAAAACAACCCTGTCACCTGTTAAAGAATCAACATCGATAACAGATGCATTTTCAATAATTCCTTCAATAAATCTAATACGAGAATCAATCTGACGTTGTTTTTCTTTGGCAGCACTATAATCTGCATTTTCAGACAAATCGCCCAAAGAACGCGCCCACTGTACAGTTTTTAATATTTCTGGTCTTTGATTTTCCTTTAAGTCTTTTAATTCCTTAATCAGGTTATCAAACCCCACACGTGAAATTGGTTTTTTTTCCATAACTATAATCCTATATGTTTTATTGTGGGAATTATACGCATTCATTTTAATTTTGCAATTATCAAATGAAACATCTGCCGGTTCATATGAACAGCCATAATAATATCGGCTCGTACCTGCATTAAGCAGTGGTATCTCTTCATCGAGGAAATCATAATTATACTCAAACAATCCGCCTATTGCACTCGCTTC
>JAGBCZ010000012.1 GCA_017937735.1 Alphaproteobacteria bacterium
AAAAAGGGGGCAACCTGCCCCCCCCGCGGCGCCAAACCTTGTTTGCCGCCGCGGGCGCATTTCGGCCTGACGCTGTCAGGCAACCCATAACAAAAACTCCGTTTTTGCCATGGGACCCATCACCGGCACATCATTTGCCGACCGACCCGAACAACCCGGACCGCAAAGCGGCGTTATAATGGGCGTGGATACCGCAGTCGTTAGCACAAGCGGACGCACAACGCGAAGCGGAACTCGAGTAGTGGAACACCCAACGCGAAGACGCAGGGTGTGTCATTTTACACCAGCAATAGCCCCTATCATTACCATCAGGGTCCTGGCCGGTGCGACCCGCCAAGGCTTCGTCCTGGGGCAACATGTTGCCATCTGAATTGGTGTATGACCCCTGTCCCCCACTTGGTTTGCCGCCTTCGGCGGCGGACAGGCATGTTGACAGTCCATATATACGACCATAACTGAATATCGCCCACCATGTGGCCTCTGCCGCGTTATTACCGTTGCTGGTACCTTTTACGTTGGAATCCAGCGGTATTACAATTGTATCATTACGTGCGCACATTTCTGTCGCAAATGCAGGCACACACATCAATATGCACAGGACACATAATATTTTCTTTATCATCTTTCCTTCCTTTGTTTTTTATTTTTTTTAGTGGGAGTGGCGGTATGCCAACACTTTCACTTCTTTTGGCTCGTTTCACTCGCACTGCTTGGTCCCTATTCCTGCCTGCGCAGGAATGACAAAGTTTTTGTTCCTTTTTCCGACCCGCACCACAATGGGAGCAGGATATTTCGGTCATAACTTTCCACTTACACTTACCATATCGCATCGAATATCGCAGATCGCATCAGGCGACCATTTGACATTTCGCTGTTATTCGCAAAGCCGTCTGCACAATATCTGGTGCATCCAGATGCACATGCATCTGCGGTATCATACGCCTTTAACCATACCCACCATGACGTTACAGGACCGTCCATCTTGCACCAACAATTCGTGCCAACGTCATTGGTTGCCGCACGTAAAAACGTGTTCGCATCCCCAGGTTCGGTCGCCCCCGCATTATTTGACGACCCGTCAATCGCACTTTTTACCGCAATGTCGTTACAGGTCGTGCTGCCTGTGATTTCACTGACCGATACGGTGTGCGTGTTCGCAAACAGGTCATATCCAAATTCAACCGCCCAACGTAATGATTCTGTGTCAACGTCTGTGACGGTGCCGTTTACATTTTTCTGTAACACAATCATGTTCAGTGTTTTGCGCTTGCATATCTCGTTCGTGTCGGCACTGTATGCCGGTAACAAAATCATCATTACTGTAAAAAAAGATAATATTCGTTTCATTGGTTTCCCCCTTGGTTCCCTTAATCAATTCCATGGTATGTTGTATTGTTATATTTAATGTGTATCGTATCTGATAAAACAGACGGTATTAAATTCATGTAACATGTCTGGCCAGATTCACCATCAGACGGTATCGCCACGTTCAATGACGGTGTGGTCGTTGGATTCGAATATAATGGTATGCTGTTTGTGATGTTATCTTTCTTGTAATATACACGTTTGCGTTTGCCGCCAATTTCACAATAACTGTCCGCACATACCCCAGAATTTGTGTACACGCCACTGTCGCACAATACGCCACAGGTCGGATTTTGTTGCAGCATACCAGAATCAGATGTATCGATGTCCTTGCAATCTGCGGTGACGACAAATTTCGCACTGGTGGTTGTACACGCCCCAACGTCTGGGTGGGTAAATGCATCTTCGGTGGCAACCGCAATTTGATAATATTCACTGGAATTTACACTGCATGGTGTGCCACGCATGTCAGATGCCGTCTGTAATGGCGCACCAACAGATACCAATATCCCATTATACAGCGGATGTAAATAATCTGAATATTCATACACACCATACGTTCCCAAACATACGTTGTCTTGGACAAACAGCGACATGTATGATGCACCGTGCGTAACTGTTTGATGAAAATTTTCGGGACACAGACCAACCGCTTCTTCGTCTGTCTTTTTATAACACTTGTTATTCAATCGATAATATCCGTATCCACACATCGGTGGCCCAAATGTGCGCAGTGTACCACCACTGGCCATTGTTGCCAATAATTCGTCATCGTATGCGTATAATGTATGCGTGCCTAAACAAATCAATTCAGAATATTCTTGGTACATAAACGTTGTCGAATCCAGTGCAATTCGATATGTGGTCTGGCCGTTTATTGATGGGCATTTTTCTGCCTGTTCGTTAACAGAAACACAATTATTCCCGTATCGATACATGCCATATCCGCACAGCGGGACCTTGACCGCACTGAACGTGGCAGCATTTGCACCGGCACACACATACACACCAAATAAAAAGACCCACATTCCCCGCATAATCAAATACGCCTGCTTAATTCCCTTTGTCATAATGGTGGGATGCGGACAGCACACAAGAGCTTCTTTTTTCTTCGACAGTTTCAAGGTGGTTGTCGGAAAAACAAACAAAAAACAATTCCTTGCGTACTGTCACACCCCATAAAACAAAACCGCCAAACAGAAATGACGGTCGGGGTGTTAGAAAAATCAACAGATTAGTGACCCCGTTGCTTTCAATATATCACAACGGCACCCCGACCATGCGCAAGGTGGGGCAAAAACAGCGGTGCAAATGCACCGAAACACTTCGGATTACGATGCGTTCGCACCGAATCTGTTGGGCTTTTCTAAGGCCCGAACCGACATCCCTGTCAGTTCTGTCTGTATTTTATTGAAAATTATAATTCTTTTCAATAAGAAAATCTTGGACAAGTGGGTAGTGTTGGCATGAACATAGCACAAATTATTCCACCACTTACCCCCCCTTGTCATTCCGCAGCTGGACTGCGTAACCCAGGTCATTTTTCCTTTGTGTGCGCGCAAGGCACACATATATACCTGGATCCTGTGGTCAAGCCACAGGATGACATAAGAAGAATAAAACCCGCCCCCCCTTGTCATTCCTGCGTAGGCAGGAATAGGGTCTTTAAAAATTTTTTTAGTGTGAGTGGTTAGTGTTAGTGGTGGAATTATTTTTATTATGCCAACACTTACACTTTTTTTGGCTCGTTTCACTCGCACTGCTTGGTCCCTATTCCCGCCTGCGCGGGAATGACAAAGTTTTTGTTCCTTTTTGTGTGTGCAAGGCACATATATATACCTGGGTCCTGTGGTCAAGCCACAGGATGACATAAGAAGAATAAAAAAATCCCCCGAACGGGGGATTTGTCTGACAGTAATATAATTATTTATCCAATGCTGCCTTAATCTGGCTGGCTGGGATTGCACCTGGGAACGCTTCTTCATTGATAATCAAGAATGGTGTTCCAGAAATTTCAAATACTTGTGCCAAGTCACGAACATTTGCCAATTCACGTGCAACAACTTCACCGTTCATATCTTGTTTCAGTTGTTTTGTATCCAAACCTGCTTCTTCTGCAAATTTCATGATATTCTTTTCGATTGCA
Organism: Alphaproteobacteria bacterium; assembly: GCA_017937735.1. The sequence goes on from JAGBCZ010000012.1 coordinate 3,512, forward strand.
GCAGCCAATTTTGCCTGGTCATCTGATTTGTCTTGTGGACGATATTCACGTGTCATAATCATATCAACCAATTTCGCAGCCTTGTCGTTGCCTTGCAATTTTGCAGCAATCATCGCACGTGCTGGGGCGTCACTCATTACGCCATGGATTGAAAAGTTCTTGATAACAACACGAACGTCATCACGTTCTGCCAAAACACGGTCCAATTCACCGTGTACACGGCGGCAATAACCACAAGATGCAGCAGTCCATACATAAATTGTGTTTTCTGCCGATTCGTTACCCAATACTGGGGCATCTGCAATCATTTCGTCTGCGTGTTCACGAACGTATTTGCGAACCATTTTATTTTTTTCTGCCTGCTGTTGTGCCTGCATACCTTCAACCATTTCTTGGATGATTGCTGGATTTACATCTGTCAGATAGTATGGAACGAACAAGCGGCAAACACTGCCTGCGACCAACAACAACGCAACAACATTAATTGCTTTCTTCAGATAAATCGACATTGCAGATGGTTTTTTTGCATCCTGCTTTACCAGTTTGCCATTGAACACGTACAATGCGATACCCAATATCAGTACCAAAATTGTCCAAGTCATATTTTTCTCCTTTTCTGTTGAACAACCCTACAATAGCAAATTTTCAAAAAATGGCAAGGAATAAATATGCGACTATTTTAATAATTTACGCATCAATGGAATCTGCGTTCCTTGTTGCGCACAAACGCTTTCCAAGAATCGCAAGGTCACCTGTGTAGTAACAGGTAATTTATATAATTTTGACAAATATGGTTGCGCACATTCGCAGCACACAGCCCGCCCCGTCCGTGGCGATAAATATTCCAACGATTCGCATCCCCCACACCCAGAACATTTGGATAAATCAAGCGCATACCCCAGTTCACGCAACAACAGAATTTCCCACTGTAAATACGCACCATCTTCATTGTCTGCCAAATGATTTAACAATCTTAACGTATTATCGTATAAATCAACATACGCCTCGCGTTCTGGCAATAATGTATTCAACAAATCAAACGCAGAATTCATAAACATTAACGCATTTGAATTTAATAATATTTTTGCGCCTATATTTTTTTCTGAATCCCAGTGGAATACACCTAACTGTGAATCCAGCCGTGCGTTCCATGCGGCAACACCAACCTGACCAATTAAGGGGATATTCTTTTTGGCGACATTTGCGCCACGCAACATACCCACCAATATCCCATTGTCACGTGTAAAAATCCGTGCAATCGCATCCCGTTCGTTAAACGGTTTTAGTGCAATTAAAATCCCATCTGATTCCAATTTCATACCATATATTATATACAGTAAAACAAATAAAGACATAAAAAAATCCCCCAAACGGGGGATTGTATCTGTTGCATTCTGCCCAGTATTAACGAGAATAAAATTCAACAACTAATTCTGGGAACATCTGTACAGGATATGGTACATCTTCGAATGCAGGAACACGTACAAATGTTGCTGTAAAGTTTGCACTGTCAACAGAAACATAGTCTGCAAAATTGCGTTCTGCAGATTCCAATGCCAAAACAACCAATGGCATCTGTTTTGCTTTTTCGCTGACTGTGATAACATCACCAGGTTTGACCTGATATGACGCAACCTTAACACGTTTACCATTAACATTGATATGACCATGGCTGATTAACTGACGTGAAGAGAATACAGTTGGTGCCAATTTTGCACGATAAACAACTGCATCCAAACGGCGTTCCAACAAACCAATTAAGTTTTCTGGTGTGTCGCCCTTCATATTAACAGCTTCCAGATAATATTTGCGGAATTTCTTTTCGCCAATATTACCATAATAACCCTTTAATGTCTGCTTTGCGCGCATCTGTTTTGCGTAATCAGAAGAATTACCACCACGAGATGTTGGACCATGCTGACCAGGTTTATATTTGCGTTTGTTAAATGGAGATTTCGCCTGACCCCACAGATTGACGCCCAGGCTACGTCCGATTTTTAATTTGCGTGTGCTACGCTTTGCACCAGCTCTTGCCATTTTTATTTTCCTTTGTTTTTGGTTTTTCGGTGCCAGATATTTAACAGAATCCTTATCATTGATGGGACCAAAATGCACCACCACTTAATCAGTTCTGGTTATCCAGCGTGGCATAGTTTATAGTGTTTTATACAAAAAATCAAGTAATTTCTGGAAATTCATAAAAAAATCCCATGCAAAACACCGCATGGGATTTCAATAGCAATATTTTATTTAATTTTCGTTACCGCCAAAGGTCAACCCAAATTGATTTTTAAAGATTTCAGCAACATTTAACGCCTCTATCCCCTTATTAAAACCGCGAACCTTGGCACCCTGATGTTTCAGGGATTCTGTACCTAATTCAAATTTTTTTACCATATCAGTCATTTTAAATGCCTCTTTCAAACATCTCTCTGACACGTGACAATATATACTAACAAAAACTTTTTGTCAAGTATTTTTATTGTTCACATCCATATTCACCACATTCACCGACAGAAACCTCTTCAACAGATATTTCCATTGGAACAGGTTTTGCTTCTTCGGTATAGTGAACTTCTTTGACAACACGAACACGGCGATTTTCCGCATTTGGTGTATTATCTGGTGTTGGAACAGCCAAATCTTCTTCACCCGCAGATACCGCAACAATCTGACTGGATGGGATACCATATTCTATCAACATTTTTTGAACCGCTTCGGCACGGCGACCACCCAAGGCATAGTTATAATTGCTGGTCCCCATTGTATCGGTATGACCAACCACAGAAACCTTGATATTTTTATTTTCTTGGGTTGCAGATGCCAATTTCTTAATCAATTCTTGATATTCTGGTTTGATAACAGACTTATTAAAATCAAATCTGACTTCAAAAACTTCTTCCATAACGTGCTGTTTTGGTTCCAGTGGAATCTGCTGCACCTTTATCATTGTTTTTTCGCCAGCCGCAGCCTGCAATTCGTCCAGACGTGCGTTAATTGCCGCCAATTCTGCACGCATTGCCATCATCATATTGATAAATTCTTCACGAGAAACCAATTCATCACCAACCTGTGGAATTTCTGGGGCTGGTTGCTGATTACACTGATCGCATTCTGCACATGTTGGACATTCTTGACATACCTGGCATTCACCTTGCGTTTCTGCGACAACAACAATCCCATTTGGTGTTGATTTCTGTGCTTTGTTAATTGTTTTATCCCCGCCATAAATATTCTGATTAAATACCAATGGCTGAACCGGAACAGGATTTATCAAGTGTTCTGGCACATTTACATTATTCACGATAATCACACCTTCACGTGCATCACCACGTGCAATCATCATTTTACGCGTATCTGGATAATATGTCTGGGTCTTTTCAACGATTGCAGTAACAGATTCAGAACATGTTTCTTCTGTACATGTTTCTGACACAGCCTGTTTCTTTACAATTTTTCCACCCTGACAATCACGCAACGCAGCCATTGTTTTATTAAATCTGTCACGGCATTGTTGTGCTGTTGCGAACTGACCGCTGGCAGTTGCAGATAACCAACAATCATATTTTGCCTGTGCCTCAGCTGCCAATTCTGGATTTAAATAAGACGCATCATTTTTTAATTGTTCCATCAAATCGTTGTATGCATTGCTTAACTCAAACGCATCCTGTTCGTTTTCAACAGGCCAATTTTCCAACGTTTCTGGAAATGGAACATCACCAGAAAATGCAGACACAGCCTTGTTCGCAAATAATTCGCCCATTTCAGAATAACCACTGGTACGTGCATTATAAATCGCATAGGAACGATAGTTCATCGCCAACTGATTCAAGAAAGAATCTTGATGTGGCGCAGAATAAACATCCAATGATTCAACATAATCCACCGTTGGTGTCGCCACAGGACCTGTATATTCATAGTTATTTGCCTGGTTACATGCAGCCAACGCCACAACCCCCGCCATCATCACCAAGCGAGTAACAACCCATGTTGCAACACTAGTCTTATTTTTCATATGCCCTATCCTTCTGTTTAATTGAGTATATTATACGATTTTTTGGCAATATAGTAAAGCGGAAAAAACAATGTTATTATTTGGCCAAGAACTGTGTCGCCAAACTACTTAAACTGCCCAGCGATTGCATACCGCCACCAGAAAAAGATCCTGACATACTGCTGACCGTTTGCATAATATTCGCAGTATCCGTCTTTTTACCCAAGCCACCAACTGTACCAACCAAAAATTCACCCCACAGTGCTTTTTTACGTGCATTTAACTTTGCATTTGAACACTTCTCTATCTTTGCGATTAGATTACCAGCCATCTTGGCTTCTTGGGCGGTATAGTCCGCCTCTGAAAAATCGACCAGATTAAATACATCGTATATATTTGAAACATACTTTCTGCTTTTTTCACCGCAACTATCCAGCGAACCATCTGCGCAGTAATACGCACTGGCCGCCTTTGGGAATCCGTACCAAACAGTGTTTTCATCATCTTTGTAATAGTCATAACAAATCAAGCCATCTTCGCCCAAGTCCGCAGAAATACGCACGCTTGATTCGTATGTATTCCCATCTTCACAGCGTTTTACACCGTTCATTTTGCCGGATTCAATCTCTTCTGCGGTGGCCGCACCTGTTTTTGCCCACTCTTTCACAATATTGTTAACAAATGTAATTTCCTGGCTGGATGGAATACATTCAGCAGTCAATGCTTTTTGCTGTTGATTTAATTGCATAACACCACTAACCAAATTCAATGCAGTTGGTAACAATGATGCACCTGCATCCTGAACAGATGCCTGTTTTGTTGCAACCGGCGCCGCCTTTTTAATTGTAACAGCACCCGCCGTACCATGTACAGCAAGCAGACCACCGATAAAAATCAGTAAAAATCTTTTCATCTCTCTTCCCCGCAATTATAACACAAAAAATTCATCAGATAAATATAAAAATTGCATTTTTCTGATTGTCGTTATAAACTGGGTACCATGAACACAGACAAACGTACATTTATAATATTTGCCAAGCATCGCCGTCTGAAACGATTGTGGCAGTTTTTTTTCACAGGCTGGGGGCTGGTAATGATTGCAGCATTGGTTGCAGGTTCTTTGTTTACCAAGCAGTTACTGTGGACACCGATATCTGCAATTAACATGAACGATATTGTCGCAAATCAGTTTAAAATGTCTAATGCATCATTTGTTGGCACAGACAAGGATGGCAAGCCTTTTAAAATCCATGCAAAAATAGGCTATCAAGAATATGAAAATCCTGATATAATATTCATGGAAACGGTATCAGGTGTAATTACCAGAACCAGTGGCAACGAAACAATAACAGACAACATAACCGCCAACACTGGTCAATATAACAATGTAAAAAGAACGATTACACTGTTGGGTAACGTCAAAATTGATTCCAGCAATGGTGACCGTGTACGCACAAAAGAATTGGTGATAAAATTATGAAACAATCTGTACTGCGCATTGAACACTTATCAAAAACATACGGCAAACGTATGGTCATACGTGACATATCATTGATTGCACGTCAAGGCGAATCGGTTGGTCTGTTGGGGCCAAACGGCGCCGGTAAAACAACTGCATTTTATTGCATAACGGGGCAACTTGCCGCCACTGGGGGTCAGATATTCTTAAATTCCCAGGATATAACACACCTGCCATTTTATCAGCGGGCCCGCCTGCACATCGGTTACCTGCCCCAGGAAAACAGCGTATTTCGTGGTTTAACTGTTGAACAAAACATCATGGCAATTTTAGAAGTTGTTGAACCAGACAAGAAAAAACGCCAAAAGAAACTCGATTCGTTACTCGAAGAATTTTCTATATCCAGCCTGCGTCACAGTCCTGCGACCGCATTATCTGGGGGCGAACGCAGACGTGTTGAAATCGCACGTGCATTGGCCAACAATCCAAAATTCATATTACTGGACGAACCATTTGCAGGTATCGACCCGATTGCCGTTAACGAAATTCGTGGTTTGGTATCACAATTAAAAAATCGTGGACTGGGTGTTATCATCACAGACCACAATGTACGTGAAACATTGGGCATCACAGACCGCAGTTATGTTCTACACGATGGAAAAATCTTAAAACACGGCACAACAGACGAAATCATCCAAGACGAAATGGTAAAAAAGGTATACTTGGGCGAAGATTTTGTAATGTAAAAAAATAAATCAACAAATAAAAAATCCCCAAATTTGGGGATTTTTTTAATTAGAATCCGAAAACCATACGTTGTTTAGATTGACGTTTCTTTTCGTTACGAACCGCTTCTTCCTTCATACGTTTACGTTTTGTTGTTGGTTTTTCAAAACGCTGGCGTTCTTTCATTTCACGGTACAGGCCTTCTTTTTGTGATTTACGTTTTGCAACACGTAATGCCTGTTCTACGTTATTATCGCGAACCAAAACTTTTACCATTATATATTCACCCCCTTTTTGGCGAACTTGTATTTATCTTGTTTAAAAGGGGACTTTCATCCCCTTTCTTTGTTTTGGTGGAGCTGATCAGGCTCGAACTGACGACCCCCTGCTTGCAAAGCAGGTGCTCTACCAACTGAGCTACAACCCCAAAACTTTGCACTTTTATTACTAAAAGCGAACTGATTTTATACATTATCAAATAAAATGTCAACAGAAAAAAACAAAACAATAAAAACCTGCACAAAATATTGACAAATAATATTTTTTAGTGTATATTTTGACAAAAATAGGGAACAAAATGACACACCAACCTTGGCTAATTGTAATATCTGGACCAAACGGCTCGGGCAAAAGTACTTTTTACAAGTACGTACTGTCACGCAACCCCTTTTTATCTGATGCTGTATTTTTAAATTATGACAATGAATTTAAACAGTTACAAGATATGCCAGAATACGCAGCACAATACCAGCAAATCGCATCAGATATGACATATCAGATAAATACAGCCAGCACATGCGCCGCATCTGCCTTTAAAAAGCAAATGGAACAAATCGGTGGTAATTTAAATGAACGTATAACACAACCTGTTGAAAACAAAGAAT
>JAGBCZ010000013.1 GCA_017937735.1 Alphaproteobacteria bacterium
CGATGACAATAATATCAAAACCATCATACCTGCCGCCAGTCCCATTACCAATTCTGCCTTTAACAGCATGGCAACAGTACCCATAAAACCGCCCAACGCCAATGACCCAACATCGCCCATAAATATCGATGCTGGTTTTGCATTATACCACAAGAACCCAAGTGACGCACCAAACGCAGCACCCAATACTGCGTACAAGCCACTTGCCATTGGCAAGAACATAACTGTATCCATAAACCCAATTCTGGTTGCACCATACAACGCAACAACCAACACAACCAGTACAGGCATATACAATTTGGTCAGCATGCCGTCTAATCCATCTGTGATATTTGTTGCATTGGCACTGCCACAAATAACAAAATAAGCAAAGACAAAATACCATATACCCAGTGGCAAAATTATACTGGCACCAATTGACAATGAATATTCTGGGATATATGGTGGCATTGTCTTGTTGATTAAATATGCCAAGATAACAACAAACACACCTTCAACCACCAGACGTGTCATCGGTGACAAACCGTTTGATGCCTTTTTAGATTGTGATGTAACCTTTTTATAATCATCGACAAATCCCAACACGGCAAACATAGTCAATGCCGCCAACGCAATCCAACCCGTTGGATTATACAGTGGCATAAACAATATTCCGCCCAACAAAATTGCAACTACAATTAAAATACCACCCATTGTTGGTGTACCAGCCTTTTTACGATGTGCATCTGGAACATTTTCACTGATTGGTTGGCCTTTTTTCTGCCATGCACGCATTGCTGAAATAAATGGACGCCCCAATAACAGCATTGTCATAAACGCAACAAAAAAGCCACCTGCGAATTGTGTCCAGCCACTGGCAAAAAATGTAAAGCCATGATTGATAAAATAATCTGTCAGCATAAAAAATCCTTTTGTTCCTTATGCAGACATTTTACCACAAAACAGTAAATAAACAAACGTAATTATGATTAAAATATTCCACCAACAACTGCACTGGTATCAGATGCCGTTTTCTTGGGCGCAGGGTTCGGGGCTTGTCCCGGTTTAAATACTTCTTGAATAATCATACCATTTGGATCAGATGCAGCAGATGCCCCACTGCGGCGATTTACACGCATAAACGTCATGCCATCTGGCACAGAAAACGGCTGATTTTTTTCATCCTGTAATGCAACACGCATAAAGTCTGCGAACACACGGGCCGCCATGTGCGAACCTGCCCCACGTCCCAATGGTTTTGGTGTGTCATACCCCAGATAAACACCCGCAATCAAATTCTTGGAAAAACCGACAAACCATACATCTTTGACGTCATTTGTTGTTCCTGTTTTTCCCGCGATTGTATGTCCAGCAACACGGGCCTGCTTTCCTGTACCACGTTCAACAACACCCTGTAACATGGAAACCATTTGATATAAACTTTGTGGGTCAGATAATGTGTCTGTGTCATTTTCCACAACAGGTGGCATTAAATCATCAGACCATTCAACAATTTGCGTCTTGTTACCACCCAAAAGACGACCGTATCTGTCTTCGATATAGTCAACCAGTTTTGGTTCAATGACACGACCACCATTTACAAACGCAGAATACCCCAAAACTAATTTTTCCAGCGTTGTTTCACCAGACCCCAGTGCCATTGACAGATTCATATTTTTCATATCAGGTGGATATACACCGAAACGCTGTGCAACCTCAATCGCGTTTTGCGTACCAATCTGTTCTACCAAACGAACCGTTGTAACATTACGTGATGTTTCCAGCGACAGACGTAACGGCACATCACCCAAGAATTTCTTGTCATAGTTTTCAGGCTTCCACAATGTGTCATCTTCACGCCAACCAACAATCGGCGCATCCAACAACATTGTTTGTGGCGAATACCCACGTTCCAATGCCGCCAAATAAACAAATGGCTTTATCGTAGAACCAATTTGACGATATGCCTGGGTTGCACGATTAAACGAACTGTCACGGAACGACCGACCACCTGCCATTGCAACAATACGACCTGTATGCGGATTCATTGCGATAATTGCACCCTGTAATTTTTCACTGCGACCATTATTAAAATTATCCAGTTCTTTATTCAGTGCTGCAGATGCCGCATACTGTAATTCCGGAATAATTGTAGTTTTAATGTACAAGCCATCGTTATACAACGTTTCACGTCCCAATGTCGTCAGCAGTTGACGGCGCACATCTTCGGCAAAATATTGTAATTCTTCGGACATTTGTGCTGTAAAACCACTGTTGATATTTAATTCTTCGGCAGATGCGACATCCGCATCAGATTGTGATATAAAACCTTCTTCGACCATGCGGCGTAAAACATAGTTTCTGCGTTCAACCGCCCTGTCACGATTATTTGGCGCCTTGGGCAAAGATGCCAGAAACGCACATTCTGCCAATGTCAATTCTGAAACAGGTTTATTAAAATACATCAACGCCGCAGACCCAACCCCATACGCACGTGCGCCCAAGAATATCTGATTTAAATACAGTGTTAAAATGTGTTCTTTGGAAAAAGCACGTTCTAAACGCAGGGCCAAAATCGCCTCTTTAATTTTTCTGGATATAGTACGTTCAGATGTTAAAAAGAAATTTTTTGCAACCTGTTGTGTGATTGTTGATGCACCAGACAATGTTGTGTTTGCGCCGAACATACGTAATGTGTTATTCGCAACGGCACGAATTATCCCCTGAACATCAATACCAGGATGTGTCCAGAAATTCTGATCTTCGGCAGCAATAAACGCATTAACCAGTTGTGTTGGCATATCGTTATAATCAATAAAAACACGTCTTTCTTCGGCATATTCGATTAACAACGAACCATCCGCAGCATACAAACGTGTTGCAACAGGCGGCGCATAGGTTGCCAACTTTTTATAATCAGGCAAATCATTACCATATATCAAAATCAGTACAGCCAATGTTGCAACCCCTGCAACAAATGCCCAAAAGAAAAAGTTAAAAATAATCCGCAGGATTTTTTTGAATTTCATGATATATGAATTTTACTATAAAAAAATCAATTTGCAAGTAAGTGGTGGACAAGTGTGAGTGGAAAGTGTTGGAATTATTTTCTTTGTCATTGCGGGCGTATGCGTAGCGATGACAAAGGGGGGGCTGGATTGCCCATAAAAAATCCCCCTTTTGGGGGGATTATATTAATCCATGCTGGTCGATATTACGTCACCGAATGTTCCAACCTCTTCTGAACCGATGTAACAATGTATTTTAGAACCAACATTGTTCATGAATTCTGTGATGGCTTCTTGTTCGGCTTTGTCCAGTTGTGCGTTCTGTACGCTGTCTGTGATTGCGTATGCAAGACCCGCACCAGCGCCAGCACCAACCAAGCCACCAATCAACTGGCCACCATGTTGTTTCCACCATGTACCGTTTTTCTGTTCTTCGGCCGTATCAGACAGTTCACATAAACCAGCGATACCATCAATCTTTTCTTTTGATTTCTGTTTTGCTGCTGCATTTAAGGCGATATAATTTTTAACACATGATGTATTTGTTGTATCTAACATATGATATGTAGCATCAACACAACCTGTGACAACATTTTCTTCACCTTTTTTTGGTTCAGCATTAGGCGCATTACCTGTTATGGCTTTAAAATCAGCATCATCATAAGTGGTCTTGTATGCCAAGTTTACCCATGTTTCTGCTTCTTTGGCCGCATCTTTGTCGATATCTTCGACACGGTCAATCAAGAATGTCGCATAACTTCTTGTGGTGCTATCAGCCTTGTAACCTTTGGCCAAATCTTCACAGGATTTTGATTTTTGGACATCTTTCTTGGTCTTGTTATTCAAGCCACCGAATACAGATCCGCCTTGGATTGCATCGCCAATGAATACACCACCTGTACCCAATCCAACTGCACCCAATGCTGTCATCCAGCCTTTGATTTTTGGTTGGGCCGCTTCGGCATCGGCACGTGCATCCGCACCAACATTTGCTGCGATTTCTTGCAGTTTATCATTTGGAATCCATGAACCACATGTAAATGCGTCACCCGCTGCAAAGTATGTTGTTGCCCAATCTGTCCCCTTGTTAATCGCATCTTGGATATATTTATCTTCTGATTGCAAACTTACCCGGATACGGCAGAACGAACCATACAATTCATTACTGGCCACGAACTGATTTGGTTTCAAACCAGAACTTGGGTATGTTGTTGGAACCTTGTTATTCTTTAACTTGGCCCACATGTATGTAGATGCAATATCTTTGTTGCCCATAATACCGCCATTGTTTGCAGCAATACAGTCGTTTTGCTGTTTGGTCAATTTTGCGTTATATTTTGCCTGGGCTTCTTTTTCCAAGTCATAAATCAAGTCTTTGAACAGTGAATTGGCCGCCTGGGATTGAACATACGTTATATATGATATCATCACAGGTTCGCTGTATACACCGTTTGGACCAAATTCATTACATACACCAACATCGCCCTTGGTGTCACTGCACAATTTTTTACCATTTTCGTCTGTATCTTGAACCTGTTCTGTTTCTTCTTTGACAACTGTTGTTGAACCAGAATCATACCAGCCGGAACGTACGTTTGTTGCACTGCCCCAACCTGCGGTTGTGTTGTCTGCTTTTTTATATTTTGCACGTTCGATTGCCAAGTGTTCTTCACAGATTGGTGCGTTTTTAACCGTATCAACACACAATCCCAATACAATTGTGTAATCCAGAACACCACCAACCTTGTTCATTGATTTATCAAATGTGGCGTTGCCTGTATCTGTCAGATTTGAATAAATATCTGTGCGGTTGCGATAGCAATTTACGTAATCTTCGCCACACAGTGATTTAACACATCCGGTTGCGACAGATTGACATTGTTTTTTCATATCTGCAATCGCAGCATCGTTATAATTCATTGACAATGATGAATTCAATGCAGCAACAACACCAATTGGGTCAGATGATGCAGATGTTTTCTTTGGGAATAATGTTGAAAACGCATCTTCTGCAACATAGTTATAACTGTATTCAGCATTTTTAACAGATTCATACGCATACAAGCAATTTGGGTCTGTATTTGCGATTGCACTGCACCCTGTGGCGATTTCATCATACGTTTTGTCGCCATTGATTGAATATTGACCCGCATCTGTAAATACCTGGGTATAACATGCCGCACCAGAACCACCACCACATGTACGCATTGCGCACTTCATCAATGCGTCTGAACATTTATCCTTGGCTTCTTTGTCAAATTCTTGCATCAAGCCCTGAATTTTTGATGTCAGTGTAGATTTACGATCGTTGTGTGCAGATGAAAATACTTCATCAATATAATCTGGGTCCGCCAAATCTTTCTTGGATGGCGTTTTACCCAAGAATGTCATGTGACAATATTTATTAGAACCGATTGTATCCGCACAACTGGAACGCAGGTAACGGTTAATCTGGCTGGATGATAAAACATCAGCATCGCCAACCGTATCCAATTTCAATCCTGCATCACCAACAACCCCCTGGGCAGCCTGTAATGCGGAAATAGATGTACCTTCGACACAGCGTAATGGATTCGTTTGACATGCCTGAACAAAGCAGTTATCAACAACCTTGTAACATGTGGACACAGCGTTCAACGCAGCCAAATCTGCACCATTTTCAATTTCTGTTGCAACACGACCCGAAACTGTATCGCCTGCACGTGATGGTGACCATGGATATTTACCCAACAGTTCAATTACACCCGCAGATTGGCAACGTGCCAATGTTGAATCACAGAACAAGGCCTGTTTTTTAAATTCTTTGGTTGATGTACACAATTCAAAATCTTCGCCACAAACATCATCTTTGTGCAAGCAGTTCATATAACGCTTTACACATGTTTGTGTGTCATATTTATTTTCAATTTCCGCAGCAGTAATCATCTGACCCAAAACACTGCCACTGGTTGGATATGTGTAACGGGTAACTTCGCCGTCTGTGTTTTGTGTTTCGATATTTGACAACGCAGTTGTACTGCTTGTACCGAACAGGCTGTTTATACCTTCGGCGCTGCATTGTGCCAATGTACTGATACAATCTGGCATTTGGGCATGGAACAGCACATTTGTTGTACATTCAGAAAAATCAGAACCACAGGCATCGTCACCCTTGATACATTCAGTATAGGCATCAATACATTCAATATTATCCAACAAAGACGATGAACTGGTCGCAGTTGTCGCAGCGGTTGTGGCCGCACTGGATACAACCTTGGACGATACTGTTGGCATACGGCGTGCCGCACCATTTGCAGAAATTGCCATCGCAGTGTTCATCACACTGGGGCGTGCAGTCGCAGCAAACGCCGCAGGAATCACGCAGAAAACCGCCAATAAACTAACTGTATTTTTGAGAAATGCCATCCCCTTACTCCATTTTTATTACTTTATTCTATCATAAAAGGGACGATTTGAAAAGGGAAAAGTATATAAAAGTGTTAGTGATTGGTGTTAGTGTAAGTATTAGTGAATGAATAATTTATTTTTTTCACCACTTATCACTTACACCCGCCACTTACACTTTTACATATTCACGTGCCACTTTTTTTATTCCACGTGTTTTAAATGCAATCGTTAAAATATCACCCTTGTCTTCGATAACAACACCAGCTCCCAATTCATCATGCGTAACAAATTTACCAACAAATGATTCTGTCTTGCGCACAACCGGTTTTGGTTTTGGCGTATAATTTTGGGATATATTTTGTCGATATGACACAACCCCACCCTGAAAATCAAGGAAACGATTATCCATTTCTGTGATAAATCGGCTGGGGCTGTTATACTGACGCGAACCAAACACAACACGTGACATTGCGTTCGATATAACACAACGGCGACATGCACGTGTTATTGCAACATACGCCAAGCGCCGTTCTTCTTCGATTGCACCTTCGTCAATTGATTTTTCATTGGGGAATATTCCTTCTTCCCACGCAGGCAAGAAAACCGTATCAAATTCCAGTCCTTTGGCCGCATGTATCGTCATTATGCGAATACAGTTATTTTGCGCCGCATCATCAGAATCATTATCATCTGTCATCATTAGGGCCGCCTGTTCTAAAAATTCTGGTAACGATGAATACTTTGACATAACAGACGTTAATAATTCACGAATATTTAATAATCTGTCTGGGGCATCAGCATCCTTGGAATCCGACCACATTTTTAAATACCCAGAATCTGTTAACAACTTCTTTGCTGCATCAGATGGCGACATCGCCGCCCAGTCAAAATCAAATGCAGATAAAAATTCATCAGCAACAATACGCTGTTTTGCGGATAATTTTGCATTACGCAAACCCGACATCAAATTTTCACCACTTGCACGCAGGGTTGCAATCGCCTTGTCACCAAAACCACGTCTGGGTTTTGCAATAACACGCAGAAATGAAATATCGTCAAATGGATACACCAATAAACGCAGGTACGCAATCGCATCACGAATTTCCATACGGTCATAGAACTTGGTCGCACCAATCAATTTATATGGCAGGCCACGTGATGTAAATTCTTCTTCGAATATGCGAGACAGGCTGCCTGCACGAATAAGAACAGCAAATTTATTATAATCGCCACCACCTTCACGAATTATCGCATCGGAAATTATGTGCGCTTCGTCCCTATCACTTGGCAATGTTAAAATATACACAGGTTCTGATGCGCAATTTTCATCTGCAACACGCAAATCTTTGCCAAGGCGCCCCTGATTATGTCGTATCAACGAATTTGCAGCCCCCAATATATTCGCAGTACTGCGGTAATTTGTTTCAAGACGAATTATTTTCGCATCTGGAAATGTTTTATCAAAATTTAAGATATGTTTTATTTCTGCGCCACGCCATGAATATATCGACTGGTCATCATCGCCAACACAACAAATATTTGGATTATCAATCCCACGGGTCAGCATTACCAGCAATTCCATTTGCGCATTATTTGTATCTTGGAATTCATCAACCAAAATGTATCTGAACTGATTTTGATAGAACGCCAATACAGTTGGATTTTTATCAAATAATTCCAGAACTTTTAAAATAATATCACCAAAATCAACCGCATTCAGACGTGCCAATTCTGCATTATATGCATTAAACAATTTGTCTTTGTTTTGCAGGGATACAAGTCCCTTGTCCTTAATCGATGAAAATTCTTCGACATAATCGCCAGGCGTTTTTGTCCCAGCAGTTATCAGTGATTTAATTACAGATTTTTGATCGTCTTCGCCAAAAATAATAAAGTCGTTTCGCAAACCACACAATGCTGCATTTTTACGCAAAATACGCAAACAAATCGAATGAAATGTCCCGCACCAAACGTCACCCGGATACCATGTGCCATCAGACAAATTTGCCAAACGATTTTTCATTTCGTTTGCAGCCTTGTTTGTAAACGTCAATGCCAATATTTGCCATGGCTTGCACAAGCCTTGATTTAAAATGTACGCAACACGGGTTGTCAGAACACGGGTTTTACCAGTCCCCGCCCCAGACAGTACCAACAACGGACCATCTGTGGTCTGGACAGCATTTAATTGTTCACGATTAAGATTTTCTAGCATTAAATTCACGCATCTATTATAATACCACAAACAATTATTATCAAGAAACGGAAAATATCATGAAACGTATTATTTGCTTTGACATTGAAACAACTGGGTTTGACTATATGCGCGGGGACAGATGCATTGAAATCGGGGCAGTTGAAATTGTCGATGGCAAAATTACAGACAATACTTTTCACGAATACATCAATCCCGAAGGGAAAATTATTCCGCCAGATACATATATGGTTCATAAAATTTCAAACGCATTTTTGGAAGATAAACCAACAATGGCTGTTGTTGCACCAAAATTCTTGGAATTTATCGGGGACAGCCCAATTGTTGCGCATAATGGTATGGACTTTGACTTTCCATTTGTTAATCATGAACTTGCCAAATTAAACCTGCCACAGATTCCACGCAGTCAACAAATGGATTCACTTGTAATTGCCAGAAATCGTGTGTTTGGCCCAAAAAATTATACATTGGATGCACTGGCGAAATGGTATGGCATATCATTGACGGCACGTGCCGATGCGCACGGGGCGTTAATCGACTCGGAAATCTTGGCCAAGGTTTATATGGAACTGGAAAATACAGCACCTGCGCCAGATGTAAATGAAATTATCGCACAACAGCACGATGCAATGTTAAAGCACCCAAAGATTGGCGGTGATTTTCCATACAGAACATTTGAAGTGGATGCAGATGAACTGGAAAACCATAATAAATTTATGGAAGTTATAAATAAGTAATAGACAAATGAAAGTGAGAAGAGATATATAAAAAATCCCGCAAATGCGGGATTTTATGTAAATAAAAGAATTCTATCTGCCGTTTCGCAATATTCTGGTGTAATAATTAACTTATTCACATTCATAGGGGTTACACACTCTGTTGGTTCATAAACTATAGGATCTGTTGTTGGATCATAAGAACATGTATCACAGGAATTATTTTCATCTGTATCATAGCACAGCAACCAATTATTATCCATGTCTGCCATTTTTAGACCTTCAGGAGATTTATTTAATATAATAGTTACAGGTTTATCTGTTCTGCATGTAACTGTAGTAAACGAATTTCCATTAAAAAATACTTCTAATTCCCGATATACATATTCTTGTTTCACACAGGTTTTTGAGCTGTAGTCATACACTTCACCATCGCCGCACAGCAGACTGTTATAGAACATTTCTGAAATGGAATTAATACACGTATCACTATCATTGTCATCGCACAATGTTTTATCGTCCGCCTTGTCAAATACAGCATAGGCACAGGTTAATGCAACATTACGGCATGCGCCACGCATTACGTTGTGAATACTGCTTAACGATGCCGAAGATGACCAAGAATTAACCTGGGTAACCTGCTTGTTATAACAATTTGCAACGTCAACCATACACGTGGATGAATATTCAGAAATAATATTATACTGGGCTGCACGAATGTTAATCAATGCACGCTGGATGTAATTTGTTACAACGTCATTATATGGCTTGTACTTGCCACTGGAATCATACGTGTAATTCTGACATTTATCCAATACAGCACGACATAAACCTTCGTCTGTAACCTTTTGCCCAGTGCCAATTTTGGTCAGCAAATATTTTACAATACAATCACCATCACCACCGGTTTTTCCGTTCGCCTTGCATTCATCAATACCGATTGTTTTACTGTATGCGTTTGTTAAAAATTCTTGATTTATATTAGCATTACTATAATTTTCCATAAATGATGTTATATCTGATATCTTTTGACCCAATACAACCTGCCCCTTTTCATCGATATAGCGTTTGGTTGGGTCAACGCATTTGTAATATTTTTCACCGCAAACCATGTCATCTGTCATACATGTTTCCAGCGCACCGATACATCCCTTGGCATCATATTGATTTTTGTTTTGCAGAACAGCCAGACGTGCCTTTTGCAACATCAGGTTCGCACTGCGAACATTGCCGACCAATGTTTCGTTCATTTTTGTCAGACCTTGTTCATACGCAACACAATCTTTATCAATCGCCAGGTCATAATTACCAGTAATCTGATTTACCGTTGCGCCAGCCTGTTTACACTGATTCAAAACAGTATTACAACGTTTTTTCGCAGCGTTATACAATTCTGTTCCACGCATATTCGATAAATTGCCTGTATTATTGCTGTTTAAAAAGTCCAAACTGAACATATCTGCGCCATCAGAAGAAAAATCCAAGTCAATATCCAAACCAAAACCTGTATCGCCAGACGAATATGATGCAGATGATTTTGGATCACGAATTAAATCTTCGATTTGTGATAACATATCACGTGTTTCAGATGTGTCTTTGGTGCCGGATAGGGCTTCTTCTGCCTCGGTCTCGGTCATGATGGCACGAATTTCATCCGCAGACAACCCGACATAGCGAATACGTTGTGCAACATCGTTTAACTGAACATTTGCATCTTTGACAGCCTGTTCAACCTTGGCATATTTGGCAATATTTGCAGAACAAGAACAACGCTTTTGATTCGCATCAACAATGGCACAAAATTGGTCCATACATTCGTTATACTGTTCCTGACATGATTTGTTTAATGTTGCAGTACTTTCCAGACGTTCTGTTGCCTCTGCAATACTTTCGGCTGTTGCCTGAACATTTGTGGCACGTGATTTTACAGAACGCAACTGTTCATCAATGTTTGAGCCTGTTTGAACACCTGTATTCCCAATTGTGGCACGACCGCCAACCTCTGCCGTGCTGGGGCGCAAGACCAAACCTGCACGCCGAACAGATGGATCGCTGTTTATACTGGCAGAAGATACACGTTCATTACGGCCAACAGTATTTACCGCCGCATCCAGCCCACGACCAGATGATTTTTCTGATGCGCCCTGGCGGGCAATAACACCACCACGGGATATCGTCTGTTTGCCAGTTACAACTTCTTTATCAGGCGAACCTGTAAATACACGGGATACAGTGTTGCGTACACTGTTTTCTGAACTATCTTTTTCAACATTAAAATCACGATTTGCAACACGTGATATGGCCGTGCGTGATGATGATTTTGTTACATCTGTTGCCTTGGCATCTGTTGTACGTGACGCAGTCGTTTTTGTCATATCCCCTGTTGGAATTACACGTGAAACAGCACCATCAGCCGCGTAAACACTGGGTGCAAACATCGTAATTGCGAAAAAACAAGTCAGCAATTTTTTCATTTTCTTGCCCTTTATTATATCACAAAAAGCACCCCAATAAAAGGGTTTGTTAACAACAAAAATGACTTTTGTTCCTGTTGTTCTGATATGGCGATATATGTTACGTTCCAGATATGTCAAAACAATATAAATCATCTGCGGTTGTACTGGGGATGCATGACGCATTGGTGTCACTGACAGGGATGATTGGCGGATTAACATTTTCACTGGCCAACAGATATGACATTATCGTGTCTGCTGTTATTGCATCTGTGGCAGCAGGTCTGTCAATGGGGGCATCTAATTATCTGGCAGAAAAAACAGATAAAAATTCAAACGCATTACAGGCAGGCCTTTTAACAGGCACAGCATATATCGGCACGTGCATACTGTTGCTGATTCCTTTTTTTATTGTCGACAATTTAAAAATTGCACTGGTATGGTCATTTATAATCGCAATTATTATAATTTTCGGATGTAATTTTTTTATATGCCGCGCACATAACAAACCATTTTGGCGACATGCAATCGAAATGCTGGTTATATGCACAGTCGTTTCAATCGTATCGTTTGTTATTGGGCAAGTGATTAGTGTAAGTGGTTAGTGCAAGTGAAAGAACGAATAATTTGCCGACACTAACCACTTTAAAAAAAAACGCCCAATTGGGCGTTCTTGTTTTAGAAACCTTTTGGTGTTTCCATTTTTACCTTGGATACTTTCTTGTCCAGCGCCTTGATGACTTCGTCTGTGATATCTAAATCACCTGCGTTTGCACCCATGCGGGCCATACGACCATCAATTACCAATGACAATTTCTTTTTATCAATTACACCTTCGATAATTGGGTCCAAGTGTTTTGTCTGGATTTCATTTAATGCCTTTTGATACAGCATTTCAACACTTTGCGCACGTTCTGTTAAATCACGTTGCAATTTTGTTACCTTGTTTTGATAGTCAACAACACGGCGTTGTAATGCTTCTTGGGACAAGACATCTTGTGATTTTTCAATTTCTGCCTTTTCTTTTTCTAACTTTTTCTGCTGTGCAGTTAAATCATCACGCAATTTGTTTTCATATTTTTCTTTTTGTTCACGCAGATTTTTCAATACGTTTGCCTGGGTCTGAATTGCATCCATACGAATTACAGCAATACGCAGGTTTGCACCATTTGCAGCATCTTCGGAAACTTCTTCGATAACAGCAGATACAGGTGCTGTCTTGTCAGCGTTCAATGCGCCAACCGCCCATACCCCCAGCACAGCAACAATCACAGCAGCAGCCGCAATAATGCCGGTCTTTTTATATTGTTTAATTGGTGAATTTTCTGTTGATTTTTTTACCATTTTCCATCCTTTTTGTATTTTGTTATACGGTCACTATAACAATAAAAAAATAAAATGGAAAGGGAAAGTTATCTTGCAGGCGCAATACGTAATTCAACACGGCGATTTGTTAAACGACCAATATCGTCTTGGCCCGCAATTGGGCGGGCAGAACCACGCCCCACAATAAACATACGTGCAGTATTTATTCCATGCTGTGATAAATGCACACCAACACGTTGCGCCATGTCCATCGACAATGCATCAGATGCACTTTTATCACGCATCGCATCTGTGTACCCTGCAATCTCAATAAAGGTTGCGTTATGTTTCTTTAAAATTTTGGCAATTATTGACAATGTGTCATCGCCTGTTTGCGAAATATCAGCAACGTTTAATTCCATTATTGCATCACGAACCAATATAACAACAACGTCTGTGCCAGCACGCTGAACAGATATACCAGGCTTGCGCAGTGCATCATATAATTCGTATTCTAAATTTGCCATATATTGACGTGCCAACAGATTATCATTAGTCACCTTGTCCCCATACGACATTTGTGCATCTGATGAAACAACAGATGATATCAGTTGCCCACCTGCCCCCAGATATACAGGACGCTTTGCAATACGGGCCTGTTCTGACATGTCTGTAAAACTGGCGCCATTTAAATATGTGGACCATGTGTTCCTGTCTGGGCTGCTGTATGGCATGCAGCCACATAATAAAAACAGTAAAGATGCAACCCTGTACAATTTCATTATTCAACAACAAAAGACACCTGATTGGTATCTGAATTAAAACAGTTACTGGAAATATCCGTTTCAAATCCGTTTACCAACACCTTGGCAGCCCACGTTGGCCGCTTTGACACAAAATAGTTACATTCGCCATTTGTTAAATCAACCAAGTTTATCGAAAAGTTTGACCCATCAATACCGGATGCAACAGACCAACCGTCACCACCCAATGGTGCCTTGTCGTTTTGTAATGCACCCGATTTAATCAAATAGTTAACCGATACACCATCGTATGTACCACGCATTTCAAGTAATATTTTTGTATTTTCTGCAATCTGTTTTAATTCCATGCTGGCGATACTGCGTGCCTGATTTGCACGTAACATATTATATACCCCCAACGAAGATACAGCCATCACACCGGCAATTGCCATTACACCAATAACTTCTATCAAAGAACGACCAGATTCATTTCTCATTTATTTTACCCCCACGATTTCTGCGTTTTCAAACAAACTCATCGCACTGGCGACCAACGGGTCTGATTCCAGTTCTTCTTGTTTTTGTTCTGATATTGTTTGGGTGTGCGCAGATTCTGTTAATCTGGTCAGGGTCCATGCTTTTCCCGTCTTATCCAACAACCAACCAGATAATTTGTGTGCAAAATCAGCATCGCCCTTGCGGTCAAAATATTTAATCAGGCCATCAGATAATTCTGAAACTTCGATATTACTGCTGAAATAAGAATACAATAATATTTCCTTGGTCGATTGCAGGGCATTTCCCAAATCTGCGGCACAGGTTATAGACAATGTTTTAACCACCGGTTCTGATGATGGCGTGTTTGACATTCTGTCTGCCAAAATATTTTTTACAGAACGCGCACGATTTTCTGATTCTTGTTGCTTTAACAATTCTGGAACAGATGGTATATCTGCAATGTGCATGCACCTGATAATCAACATATCAAAACACTGTTTCTGATTGCCAGCCGCCTGCATTTCTGGGACAGCCGCAACCATAACCTGCCAAATACGAGATAATGTATTAACAGAAATACGTGAATTTATATTTGCAATTTGTTCACGCTGGTCTGCGGTGTATGGTGAATTTGTAACAGCGCCTGCATTTAAAGACGGATGCATACGTGTTGCCCAATGTGTCCATTCCATCATATCTGTCAGCAACATCGACAAATCTGCCCCGTTGTTATAAATTGCGTCAACCTTGTCCAAGGCCGCTGCAACATCACCAGATAAAATTGTTTTCATCAATGCAACAACAACAACCCTGTCTGCACGTTTTAACATGTCAAGGGTCGCCGCCTCGTCAACATGGCCACCTGTTTGGGCAATTGCCTGATCCAACAGCGACAATCCATCACGAACAGAACCATCTGCGGCACGTGCCAACAAATCATTTGCACCATCAGTTAATTCAATATTTTCCTGCTGGGCAATCCATGCAAAGTGCTTTTTTAATGTTTCAATAGACACACGTGCCAAATCAAAACGCTGACAACGAGATAATATAGTAACCGGAACCTTTCTAATTTCGGTTGTCGCCAAAATAAAGATTACATGTGCAGGTGGTTCTTCGAGTGTTTTTAACAGTGCATTAAATGCAGATGTTGATAACATGTGAACTTCGTCAATAATATAAACCTTGTAACGACCATTTGTTGGACGATACTGGGCAGCATCCAAAATATCACGCATATTATCAACACCCGTATGTGATGCAGCGTCAATTTCCATAACATCAATATGCTGACCCGCAGCAATGGCACGACAGTTTTCACATGTACCACACGGATTTGCAGTCGCCCTGTCCGAAGATAGGCAGTTTAATGCCTTGGCAAAAATACGTGCTGTACTGGTTTTTCCGGTTCCACGAATTCCAGTAAAAATATACGCATGTGCAATACGTGATGTTTCAATCGCAGTTGTTAATGTTTTAACCAGAACGTCTTGACCGATAAGTGATTTAAAATCTTGGCTGCGATATTTGCGTGCTAAAACTGTATAATTTGTATCCATACTATGAACTTCCTTTTGGGAATAAGGATAGCAAAACAACCTGAAATTTCAACAAATAAAACGCATCCAAATGGATGCGTTTAAATCTAGGATAAATTGGTTATAAAATCAGGAAATCCAGGTTCTTCTTCGTCTGAATTTTCTGTTGATTCGTTGGCGGCAGCCACGGCAGCCTCAGCCGCGGCTTTTTCTTTTGGATCACGGGTGGAATCAATTTTTTCTTGTTCTGCACTGACGATACGGCCGTAATGTTCCGCAGTTTGCAACAAACGTTCACGTTCAATTTCATCTGCTGTTTGACGTGCCTGATCAATATATTGTTTTCTTTTCTGACGCCATTTATGGCAACGTTGAATCATCTGTCCAACTGATGATTGATTTTTCTTGTTTTGCATATCTTTTCTTTTTAACAGGAAATTATCTTGCGGCAATGTTTTTATACATTACCAAACCTAACGACAATGATATTAAATCATCTTAAAACCGATTGCAATATTTTTTTTCTGTTGCTATGCTTGATATCAAGTAGGAGGGAGCATTTTGCACCAAGAACGTGGTAACTTTTTATTACAGTCTTTATTGGCGTTGGGATTCATATTCGCCTTTATCCCCATGTTGTCACAGCAATTAAACGAACGCAATATTGACACCAAAATGTTTTCTGCGACAAGACAGGTTGAATTGGCCCAAACGGCAGCCCGAATTTTTATCCGTGAAAATGTTAACAACCTGCCATACGACACGACTATTATTTCAGGTAATGATTTCGCAGATATTTTAGAACCGTATGGTTTGCCACTGGGATTTGTACCTAAAACTGCAATGGGACAAGATATTTCACTGATTATTCATAAAACAGATTCCGTTATATCTGCATACCTGAAATTAACAGGCGGTGATATGAGTGGAATTCAACAGGCTGAAATGGTTCGCAGAATTGGTTTTTATGCCGCCCCAAATGATGATGCAATTGATGTTGGTATTGAACTGCAAGATATTTATTCAGACGTTGTCCGCAGAAATGAAACAAACTTGGACAACAGCGGATTTTTAACTGATTTAGACATGGGTAATTTTTCAATTACAAATATTGCAAATTTATTTGCTGTGCGTGGCGATTTTGAAACAGCAGAAATAAATACACTATCTATACTTGGCACAGAATCTGGGCGCAAGGCACAAAATAACATAAAAGAAATCAATGCATCTAAAAGTGTTTTTCAAACAAAAACAGGTGAAGCGGCCCTGACATTAACCAGGGGAACGTTGTATGCAGATTCTGCAAATGTAAAATCAATATCTGCATTTGGCAGTACAGGTAACTTGACTGCATTTGATGTATCTATCAATGATTTATCAATGACCGCTGGGCGAACATCTTTTACTGGCCCAGCAGACTGGCAGGTTCGTGGTTCCGTTGTTACGAACAATATAAATTTCACCGTGGAACGATTGGATATTTCATCACACCTGATTACAACACGTGGACAAGATGTGTATATTGACGAAGAAACACTGACATACAATACAAAATCTGGTATTGAAACAGGTACGTTATACACATCAAATGTAACTATGCGTGACCAAACATCTGGCGCATTAAACAGCGGACAGGCAGGCAGTGTTATTATTGACATCAGACCTGCTGGAACATCACTGTTGCCCGATGTGTTGGTGTCAAATATAAATAATGATGCAATAAAAATTATCAAAGATATTAAATCTGATGATGATGATTTAATTGACTGTAAATCAATTATCAATGATTTGGATGGCGCATACAACAAACAATCGCTGTCACAATATCTGATTTGTCAGTATGTTTATTGGCAACGATTGGAAAAAAGAATTGATATAAAAAAATGTCTAATGGATGGTGGCAATGGCTGTATTTAAAACAAATATTTTTAATACAAACAATGCTGGCGCCAGTATAACAGAAGTACTGTTGGCAATGGCCATTGTTGCAATGGCAACACCGTTTGTGTACAAACAGATTGCGCAAACCAATCAAAATATTCGTGATATTGCTGTGGCAAAATCTATTATTGCAACACGTGATTCTGTATTAA
Source organism: Alphaproteobacteria bacterium (assembly GCA_017937735.1). The sequence goes on from JAGBCZ010000013.1 coordinate 17,936, forward strand.
ATTTTATTCGAACAAATCAAGACAAATGGCCTGATGCTGTACAGATACAACTGGATGCAGAAGATTTGGCATTGATATCACCAAATGCATTTACTGGATTTATCGACAAGTATCCAGTTGTTGGAACAACTATAACCGATGTATATTTAGCGTTTAAAATAGACACATCTAATTTACATGCAAATAAAATTGCACAACACATTGGCGGCGATGCCGCAGTGGTCAGTAATGATGGCATTGCATACGGTAATACATGGGCAGTGGCCGCACCTGATTTTCAAACAGGCGATTTAATATATCGCATAACAAAAAATATTTCAGGCCAGGATACATCAAAATATCTGCATCGTGCAACATCTGGCGAAGACGATTTTAATGTCATGATGCGCGATTTAAATATGAATAAATATCATATACACAACGCATCAACTGTGGTGGCAGAATCAGCCAAGGTAAATAATGCAAATTCTATTTTTGTAAATTCTGATATCTTGGATTCAAACAATGTATATTTTTCATCAGGCGCAAATATGGATGGCGAAAATGTATACTTTGGCAATCTGCGTGTAACAGGCGATATGTACGGTTTCAGAAATATATATGCAGATAATTTAAATGGTTCAAAATTTACTGCAACAGGCCGCATTATTACAGACAGGGCAAATGTATTAAATTCCATCAAGGTTGGAAATAATATGGTATTAAAATCTGCATCGACACGTTCTGTCAGCGGGTTCACCGTTGTCAGTGCAGGCAGTGTTTTAACCCCATTTGTATCCAGTGAAGAAATGATGTTTTATGACAATTTTGGTCTGACTGTATCTGGGGAATTGCTGATGTCAACAACACCACCATTACGAATTGGTAATTGGGTATTTCCATCAACAAAACCACCTGTGTTTTCTGAATTTGAAATCAGTCGTGCAAAAACACCTGATGCAATAACACATTCAGAATTTAATGACATAATTAAAACGGGCTGGCAAACAACGTATAAATAAAAACATGAAGAAAAAAAACAAAAACTTTTTACACAAAAATTTACAACGTGGCAGTATGCTGGTCGAATTGCTGTTAAGCATTGCGTTGGCCGCACTGGTTATACCTTTTATTTTCCAATATCAACATCAGTCAATAGAACGCGCACAAAATATTGCAATCGCAAATCAAATGTCGTTAATTCAACAGGCGCTGGAAAGACATATTATCGACAATCGTGAACGTTTATTAACAACAGTTGGACGAAATATTACACGCGTAGATATCAAAGATTTAGTACCATACGGATTACCAGAATCAATTCTGGAACAAGGTAACGACAAATATCAACTGCGAATTTTAAAAACAAGTGATTCTGCCAATGGCGCATCATTACAGGGTGTTGTAATTCGTGCATCTGATGATATATCGCCGATGCGAACACGTGAAATAGTTAACTTGTCCGGCGGTTCAATGGGATTTATTGATGATACACATGCATACGGCTCTTTTGGTACATGGCATACGAACACAATTGATTTAGGCACAAATTTAAAAAACGCAATTATTGAAACAACGCCTGCAAAAAATAACAGCGCATTATATCTGTGGCGCATTCCATCTGACAGTGCAGACGATGCAAAAATGTTATCTGCATTAAATCTGGCAGGACATGATATAAACAACACACAGTTTTTAAATGCAAATTTTGCCGAATTTACAGAAGATATATCTGCCTTAAAAATCGTGGCAAACGATGTTATATTTCAAAACAGAACAAATATAAATAATACATACAACAGTTCGTACGCTGTTGTATCTGGGATGATGTCTTCTGATTCAAAAACACTGGAAATTTCTGGTACACTGTCATTGGCAGATACAGCAAAGTTATCATCACTGACAACAGAAAATTTATGGGTTTCAAATTTAACACTTGGCGGTCTGTCTGTTGATTCGTCACAAGATATTTCAACATTGAAAATAAATCAATCGTTGGATATGACATCTGGCAGAATAAATGCAATATTTGTCGGGGTCGGCTTTACAGGCTCTATAACACCACGTTTGGTTGTCTATGATAGAATTGAAGATTCTAGCAAGTCTGGTTATTTCTGGGATGTGAAATCAAAGACCGCACATTTTGCCGATGCAACATTTGTCGAATTAAACCGTATGGCAACACTGGCTAGCATTGCCGAAGGCGATAAATCAACATTATCTGGACAAATATTTGGTGCGATTGCAACAAATAAAAATGCGACTGTGGCCGATTTTATGAATGCAATCACACAAATACAACAACGTGTACGTGCAAAATATCAAAATTTGCAATTACAATAATTTATGGTATAGATATAAGTATGAAAATAAAATGCGATTTTTGTAAAACAGAATATCATATCGATAATATGCCAAACACACCCGTGCAATGTGCCGTATGTGGTCATACATGGAATGTTGTCACTGGGTCTAAAAGAAATGCATGGTTGATGTTTTTTGCATCGTTGTGCGCATTATTATCTGCAATTGTATTTACAGTCGCTGTTATTACACAACATCAAATTAAACAGAAAAATCAGGGGCCTTTAATCGCTGATATTACTGGTGTAACAACGGCAACTGACGAAAACGGAATACAACATATTGTGGTCAGTGGGACCGTTACAAATGTATCAAATCAGATTTATGGTGTGCCTGATTTGGTTATCGTATCGTCTGATGAAAACGGAAATGTATTGGCACAGCAAAAATTTATGCCATCGGCAACATTGCTGGATGTGGGTGCATCTGTCAACTTTAATCATACGTTGTCACAACAGCCAAATGGTGTAAAAAAAATATCTGCCAAGTTGGTTAACTTTGACGTACCAAAGGATGATACAAAATGAAAAAAATAATATGCGCATTGATTATCGCAATCGTTGCGCCATTTGCACACGCAGATGACGCACCACAACCACGTATCAGTATATTTTCAACCAGCACTGATTGGGAGGCTGTCACCGGCCTGACCCTGTCTGAATACCGTGGAACAGTTATACCTGATTCCAAGTTGGTAAAGAAAGGTCTGGTGTTGTATTATCTGGATGGCTTTCCATGTTATGGATTGGGGGCAGGCGTGCGTGTCTGGGTTGGACCAAACGGGCAAGACCATGAACATTTACACATTGCATGCGTTGCTGCGCCCACAGAAATTAAGTTCGCATATTTAAACGCATCACGTGATGCAGATGACCGGACAACAACAGGGATTATAACATGTCCAATTTCTGACAAGGGACGTGAATTAACAATTGATTTGTCTGATTGTATCGTTGGTCCAGACTGGTCAGAATATAAGTAAAGGTTTATTATGGTACACGTTCGTGAATTTAACGTATCTGACACAGATGAAATTGTAAGACTGGATAAATTTTTGGCCGTGAATATGCCTGAATTTTCACGCAGTGAAATTCAAAAATTTAATATTAAACGTCAAAATGGCGGGGCTGTAAAATTTTCTGAAAAAGTACGTCCAGGCGATATATTTGTTGTTGAAATACCAGATGCGCAAACAGAAATTGCAACTGATAATATATCAACTGATTTTGATTTAGACATTTTATTCGAAGACGATGATATTATCGTGATAAACAAGCCACGTGGTGTTGTTATGTATCCATCTGCGGGGAACAAGACAGGAACATTGGTACAAAACATATTGGCACACACACATCTGTCTGCATTGGGTGGCGATGTACGCCCTGGGGTTGTTCATAGACTGGACAAAGATACCAGCGGTGTTATGGTATTTGCAAAATCAGATGCAGCATTTCGTGGATTGGTAAAAATATTTTCAGAACACGATTTAACACGAAAATATATCGCATTTGTTTGGGGAATTCCAAATTGGGAAGAAGCAGATATCACAGGTAATATTGCACGTTCTTCACGCAACCGTCAAAAGATGACAATGGTTAAATCTGGGGGAAAACCCGCCCATACCGAAGTGGCCGTAATAAATGCATGGTCACGTGCGGGCGTATCGCAAATGCGCTGTACATTGTTCACTGGACGCACGCATCAAATTCGTGTTCATCTGTCTGCACATGGTTTCCCAGTACTGTGTGACCCGTTGTATGGGCGTGGTTCTGCAAAATTAGGCAGTGTTAAAGATTCAGACTTATTAGACTTTTTAAAATCGCATGACGGACAAATGTTACATGCCGAAGTTTTAGAATTTGTACATCCTGTGACCGGTAAAAAAATGAAATTCAAGGCCAAGATGCCAGATGATATGATGGAACTAAAATATATTCTGGAAGAAATGTAAAAAAACACCCAATGGGTGTTTTTTTTAGTGGTTAGTAAATGCAGTATATTTCATCACTAACCACTAACACTTATCACTAAATATTATTTATTTGGAATAATTTTTATTTCAACACGTCTGTTTTGTTCACGACCTGCTGCTGTATCATTTGATGCGATTGGGTTTGAATATCCCATACCCATTACTTCAAATCGATTTGATTTAACGCCCTGCCCCTGCAGATATGCCGCAACAGATTATGCACGCATCTTGGACAAGTTCAGGTTATATTCTGCGGTGCCTGTGTTGTCTGTATGACCGGAAACAAGTACTGTTGAATTGTTGTATTTGTTCAGAACACGTGCCACAGAATTTAATACTGGATAAAAGGAAGAATTTATATCTGCGGAATCTGTTTTAAATGTAATGTTACCTGGCATAATCAAACGAATACTGTCATCTGATTCAACAACCTGAACGCCAGTGGATACCAATTCTGCACGCAGTTCAGCAGCCTGGGCATCCAAGTAATACCCAACACCACCACCGATTGCAGCGCCTGCCAATCCACCGATTAAGGCACCCTTGCTGCTGTCTGTACTGCCAATCAATGCGCCAGTCGCTGCACCAATTGCGGTTCCCCATGTTGCTTTCGCTGTTTGTGTTTGACCAGTATATGGATTTACAGTTGTACACGCAGACAACAATGTCAAAACGGCACCCAATGATACTAATTTTTTCATTTTTTCTCCTTTGACTGTTTTGTAATAGATGTATTTTAAAATATATTTTACAAAATTACAAAAATAAAAGTGCCGATTGGCACTGTTTATTATCTTGTTTTTTGTTGTATCATTTGTTCACGAACAAAATTAGCTGTCGGAACCGTATCTGTTTTAATCGAATCAGTGTGCAATTTTTGTTGTATGTTTTTTACGTCAGATGTTTTTGATGCGTCTGCCCCAAAAACACCATGCAAATGTGTCACAACAGCCACGGACAATGCGCATAATAATAAAGTGCTTATCGTATCTTTTACTTCTTTCTTTGTTTCTGGTTTCATATTCTGACTTCTTTTTTGCAATAAAAATCCGCCATCTGGCGGACGAATTCGTGGTGGGTGTTGAGGGACTCAAACCCCCGACCCTCTCGGTGTAAACGAGATGCTCTAATCAACTGAGCTAAACACCCGATTGCTGTTACAGCGGACAAATAATATAATATATTTTTTGATTTGTCCAGTTTTATTTTATATTTTTTCCATTTTCTGCATTTATGCGCTGTTTTCCAACAGAAACAATACCATTTTCGTACATTGGCGCAGACTGTTTTTCAACCGAAGTACGCCAGAAAACATCACCGTTTTTCACAGATATGGCATATAAATTGCTGTCTGTGCCGACAACAAACGCATAATCACCTGCGATTGTAAACGAAACAGGAACACTGATGTCAACACACCATTGTTTAACACCAGAATTTGCATTTATTTTGCAAAATGCGTTGCCCAGCCCACCCGCATATACAGAATTTTTATACGGAACAACCGGGGCAACGATATCAACCATTGATGCGCCACCGGTCAGATTGCTGATGCTGTAAATATCTGCAATCCAAATAATTTGACGTGTTTTGGGGTTTAGTTTTACAACTTCGCCCGTGGTTAGGCCGGCATACAAATATTTCCCATCACATACAGGCTGTTGATTACTGGACACAGAATTATTTGTTGCAAAACCACTAAACACGCGGCGTTCGCCATCCCAGATGACATTTGCAGAATCTTGGGAATACGGACAGTTTGCATTATCAAACACAAATGCTGTTTCTGGGACATTTGTAATATCTTGGTTTAAGACCTTGACAGATGCACTGTCAAATATAGCAGTGCGTACCCCCGGCAAAATCGGATCGTGTTTATCGCATGCACATAATGCAACGATACAACAAATAAACGCAGTGGATTTACGCATAGTATTTTCACCTTGTTAACGCAGACTTTGTGCTGTGCCAGAAATAACAGATGGTGCTGATGCATCATTTATGATTTTATCCAACCATTTGTTTGCGTGTGCCACGTCCCCTTCGGCCAGATATTTTTGCGCAACAGTTAATGCCGCAGTATAATAAAATGGTGATTTCTTGGTATTTAAATCAGACAGATATTTTTCAACCTGGGCGGCAGTCATATCGTTTCCACGAATACTGATTATGTGCAACTTGGCCAAATCACGAAAATCAGCCGTATCACCATCAGATGCCAATTTATCAAGTTTTTTTACATCTTGGTCCAGCATATACGACTGAAACAATGCCAAATCACCCATTGCGCCAGATGTATTATCCGCCAGCGCCGCCAACGCATTTGCATCGACATTATTTATTGCTGTTTCATACGCCACCGCCGTTGCAATCTGGTTTGCACGATGTGTACGCATACCAATTTGAATTCCTGTTGCGATAATCAACACAATGAAAACCGCAGCCATGATATGCTTGGAATAAGTTTTTATAAATTTCAATGTTTTTTCGTTATTAACTTCTTCCCAGACTTCACGATACAAGGCATCTTGGGCATGTTCTGCGTATGTTTTTTTTGGTGTCTTTACCTTCTTGTTTCTTTCCAACATAGTTGCCATAATAAATTTCTCCTGTTGCTTGATAATTACTAATTTATGTTATACTATAAAAGTTATGACGAAGGAAATCAAGAGCACTTTACCGGCAACAAAAAACACCAGCATTGTGGCCGCACGTGGGGTCAGCGATGAATCTGGATTGGCCCAGTATATTCAAATGGTACAGAAAATCCCTGTACTGACAGCAGAACAAGAATACGAATATGCAACACAATGGGCGCAAAACCAGGACCAGATTGCTGCGGAAAAACTGGTGGCCAGCCACTTGCGTTTGGTTGTGTCTGTTGCATACGATTATAAAAATTACGGTATTCCTGTTGGTGATTTAATCGCCAGTGGAAATATGGGACTGATGCAGGCATTACAAAAATTTGACCCAGAAAAAGGATTTCGATTTTCTACGTACGCCATGTTCTGGATTAAGGCTGAAATATACGAAACAATTCTGAACAACTGGTCAATTGTTAAAATCGGAACGTCTGCAAATCAAAAACGTGTATTCTTTAATTTGTCACGTGCAAAACGCGCACTTGGAATTATGGACAACAATTTGTCCGAAGAACAAACAAAACAAATCGCAGATTATTTAGAGGTTCCAGAAAAAGACGTTGCACGTATGGCAACCAGGGTTGGCGCACGTGATTTGTCACTGAACGCACCAATAAATTCCGAAGATGGCGGCACAGATATTTTATCTAATATGACAGACGGCCGTGAAACAATCGAAGATACATTAGAACAGATTGAATTTAGACGGCGTGGTTATGAATTATTAAAAAAACATTTGGCAAAAATGCCAGAACGTGACCGTGAAATTCTTGTTGCACGAAAACTACGCCAACCTGTGGCAACACTTGAATCTTTGTCACAAAAATATGGCATATCACGTGAACGTGTACGACAAATCGAAGAGCGTGCATACAACAAACTGCGTGATGCAATTCTGAAAGAAAGCGAAGGTAACAAATAACATGTCAAAGTTTTATAAATTTACCGCTGTTATGATGCTGGGGGTAATCGCATCGCACAGCGCACGTGCGTTGGAATACACACTGGGAAATAATTCCTTGAAGGTTACTGGATACGCAACCGGCGGGATGATTAACCCAGACATTGAAATTCCTGTTTTTATTGGTGACTGGCGCGCACGTGGGCAAATAACAAATTCTTCGTTCCAAGATACAAAACTGGGGCTGGTTTATGCACTGGACCAAGCAGCATTAGATAAAGGAAATTTGTCACGTGAAGCATTTGGTTTCGTTCAATTAAAATCATTGGGACGTATTGAAATCGGTTTCACAGATTCAATCGCACGTAAACTGGGGTTGGGGCTGCCAGATGTTGGTGGATTGCGAATTAACGACAGACCATTATATAACGAACGCATACACCCAGACGGCCCTGTTATTGCAGATACAGTATTAACATCTGGGCGCAGTAATTCGTTACGAATAAACATGGCATCCAGTTCAAATAACGGTATACAATATGGAATTTCTGCATCTGGGATAACAGACGATTACAGTTGGGCAATTGATACAGGATTAAAATTACGCAAATCATCTGGAAAGTTGAAACGCGCATATTCTGTTGGCACATCTTTTATGAATAAACCAAATAATTTTGATAACGAAATTTATACACCTGGGGTTACTGCTGATTGGCGTGCGCAGATGTCTTTGGGTATGAATATACAATACAACAGTTGGTTATTCGGTCTGACGGGGCGTGTTATATATGATAAAAATCCAATCGGCGAAATTTCCGATGGTTTTGCAGTTGGCACAGGTGTCAGTTATGACGTATTTAAATACAGCGTTTCATTAACATATATACTGTCTGATACAGGCGTTTGGCAAAATGACGTTGAAGATTATCTGGATCACACGGTTGTTGCATCGTTCAGATATAAATACAGCGAAAATGTAGACGGATGGATTTCTGGTGGCACAACAACAGAAACACCATTTATATCAGCAGGTATGCGCATCACTTTTTAAACAGGTAAAAAAATGAATTCTGAATTTGAAAAAATATTAGTATCTTTGCGCCCAGATAACACACGCACTGTATCAGTTGCAAACGCAGTTGATGCCAGCGCACTAAAATCATTATCGCACGCACACAAGATGGGTTTTATAAATGCAATATTATGCGGCAACGCATCAGAAATCAAATCTGTGGCGCAACAAAACGATATTGATATATCTGAATTTGAAATCGTACATTGTGATGATGAATTAAGTGCCGCTGCAATGGCTGTATCATTGGTTCGTGATGGTCGTGCAGATATTTTAATGAAGGGACTGATTCACACCGCAGACATTCTGCGTGCTGTATTAAATCGTGATACAGGAATTCGTGGAAACGGCATTTTATCGCACGTGTCTGTTTTATATTCACCATCGTTACAGCGTAAATTATTTCTGACAGATATTGCAATGGTTATGTATCCTGATTTAGACAAGAAAATTCAACTGGTAAAAAATGCTGTATCACTTGCACGACATACGGGCGTATCATGTCCACGTGTTGCGCCGCTGTGCGCTGTTGAAACATTAAATCCTGCAATGCAGGCAACACTGGACGCCCAGGCATTACACGAAATGAATTTATGTGGTGAAATTTCAGATTGTGTTATCAGCGGACCTATTTCATTTGATATTGCTGTATCTAAAAATGCTGCACAGGTAAAAAAATACAATGGTCCAATTCAAGGCAACGCAGATATATTACTGTTCGATAATATCGAAGCCGGCAATAACACAATCAAATCAATGGTTCAATTTGGCGACTGGATTTTTGGTGGCGTTGTTATCGGTGCACGTGTGCCAGTAATCGTAAATTCACGTTCAGATAGTGATATTTCAAAATTATTTTCAATCGCATGTGCATGCAGCATGTAAAAAACTAAAAAATTCCACAAAATTGTGGATTTTTTTCTTGCTTTTATGCGATATCTGCCCCACAATCGTGGGGCATTTTTTAATTAAACGCAAGGAGAAACCATGAGTAATAAATGGGTATATACTTTCGGTAATGGCCAAGCCGAAGGTCAAGCAGATATGAGAAATCTGCTGGGTGGCAAAGGTGCAAATTTGGCCGAAATGAACTTGGTTGGTCTGCCTGTTCCTGCGGGATTTACGGTTACAACTGATGTTTGTGTATATTACTATGAAAACAATCAAACATATCCATCTGATTTAATGGACCAGGTACGTGCAGGTATCGCACATGTTGAAAATATCATGGGCAAAAAATTTGCAGACTTGGAAAATCCATTGTTGGTATCTGTTCGTTCTGGCGCACGTGTATCAATGCCTGGTATGATGGACACAGTTTTGAATTTGGGCTTAAATGACGATACAGTAAAAGCGTTGGCAAAAATTTCTGGCAACGAACGTTTTGCATACGATTCTTATCGCCGCTTTATCATGATGTTTAGTGAAGTTGTTATGGGCGCAGACATCGACTTGTTCGAACACACACTGGAACGCATGAAGGAAGACAAAAGTTACAAACTGGACACAGAATTAACAGCAGATGATTTGAAAGACTTGGTTGAAAAGTTCAAAGAAATCGGTCATAAAATCGGCAAAGTATTCCCACAAGACCCATGGAAACAATTAGAAATGGGTATCGGCGCTGTATTCGGTTCTTGGATGAGTAAGAAAGCCATCACATACCGTAAACTGAACAACATCCCTGCTGATTGGGGTACTGCTGTTAACGTTCAGGCAATGGTATTTGGTAATTCTGGTGACGACAGCGCAACAGGCGTATGTTTCAGCCGTGACCCAGCCACAGGTGAAAATAAATACTATGGCGAATATCTGATTAACGCACAAGGCGAAGACGTTGTAGCAGGTATCCGTACACCACAACCAATGAGCAAAGATGATTCTGGCCGTTTGTCTTTGGAAGAAGCAATGCCAGCCGTTTATGCGGAACTGTGTGACGTTCGTGAAAAATTGGAAAAGCACTATAAAGACATGCAAGATATGGAATTCACAATTGAACATGGTAAATTGTGGATGTTGCAATGCCGTAACGGTAAACGTACAGCAGCCGCAGCAGTACGCATGGCAGTCGAAATGGTCGAAGAAGGATTGTTGACCAAAGAAGAAGCAATTTTGCGTGTTGGTGCAGAACAATTAGATCACTTGTTACACCCAATGCTGGATCCAAAGGCAGAAAAGAAGATTATCGCAACAGGTTTGCCTGCATCCCCTGGCGCCGCTGTTGGTCAGGCTGTATTTAACGCAGAAGACGCAGAAAAATGGGCCGCCGAAGGTAAAAAAGTTATGCTGATTCGTATCGAAACATCACCAGAAGATATCGCTGGTATGAACGCTGCCCAAGGTGTTATCACTGCACGTGGTGGTATGACATCACACGCCGCTGTGGTTGCACGTGGTATGGGTACACCATGCGTATCTGGTTCACCAGACATCAAAATCGATTACGAAGCAAAAACACTGAAAACAACAGATGGTACAGTCATCCATGAAGGCGACTGGGTATCTATTGACGGCGCAAAAGGTCAAATCATCGCAGGCCAAATTCCAACTGTATCTGTTGAATTGACAGGTAACTTTGGCACATTGATGAAATGGGTTGACGAAATCAAAACATTAACTGTTAAGGCAAACGCAGAAACACCAAAAGATGCAAAACAAGCACGTGACTTTGGTGCCGAAGGTATTGGTTTGGCACGTACAGAACACATGTTCTTTGACCCAAGCCGTATCCAAGATATGCGTGAAATGATTTTGGCAGAAGATGAAGCAGGCAGACGTGCCGCATTGGCAAAGTTGTTGCCATATCAAAAGGCAGACTTTGTTGAACTGTTCAAAATTATGGATGGTTTGCCAGTCACAATTCGTCTGATTGATCCACCGCTGCATGAATTCTTGCCACATACAGATGCTGAAATCGAAGAATTGGCAAAACATATTGGTAAATCTGTTGAATTCATTAAACAACGTGCAGAACAATTACATGAACAAAATCCAATGTTGGGTCATCGTGGATGCCGTTTGGCAATTACATACCCAGAAATTTGCGAAATGCAAACACGTGCAATCTTGTCGGCTGCATTGGAATGCAAGGCAAACGGAATCCAAGTATTCCCAGAAATCGAAGTTCCATTGGTTGGATCCAAAAAAGAAGTCGATATTGTTAAGGCTGTAATTGATGCAACTGCAAATTCACTGTTCGCAGAAAAAGGCGAATCTGTTGAATACACTGTTGGTTCAATGATTGAATTGCCACGTGCCGCAGTTTTGGCAAACGAAATTGCAGAATCATGTGAATTCTTTGAATTTGGAACAAATGATTTGACCCAGACTACATTGGGCATGTCACGTGACGATACAGCAAAAATCTTGGATGAATATCGTGCCCGTGGTGTCTATGTTGCAGATCCATTTGCATCTGTTGACCAGTTGGGCGTTGGTATCTTAATCAAAGATGCTGTACAAAAAGCACGTGCAACCAAGGGCAACAATATCCACCTTGGTGTATGTGGTGAACACGGTGGCGATCCAGAATCTATTTCCTTCTTCCATCAAGTTGGATTTAATTCTGTATCTTGTTCACCTTTCCGTGTGCCAATCGCACGTTTGGCCGCTGCACAGGCAGCAGTTAAGTTCCCAAAGAACAACTAAAAAAACAAATCCCCCATTTGGGGGATTTTTAATTGAAAATATGATTTTATTTTTGTATCGTGTCTTACGTAATACAAGGGGTTATTTATGACTGATGTTAAGTTAAGTTTTGAAGAAGCGTATAAACAATTGATGGAATTGGTAAAAAAAATGGAATCTGGCGAATTGCCATTGGCCGATTCTGTGGCTGCATACGAACAGGGCATTAAATTAAAAGCATATTGTGAGCAACTGTTAAAAGAAGCAGAACTGAAAATTGAAACGCTGAAAGTAAACGCATAATTTTAATCAAACGGATTTGTCGTGGCAGAAAAAAGTAAATTGACACCTGTTATGCAACAGTATGTCGATATGAAGGCAGAAAACCCAGATGCATTATTGATGTTCAGACTGGGTGATTTTTATGAATCTTTTTTTGAAGATGCAAAAACCATCAGTTCTGTGTTGGGATTAGTGTTAACTGCACGTGGAACAGATGGCGATGGGAATAATATCCCAATGTGCGGTATTCCATGGCATGCCGCAGACAACTATTTCGGACGACTGGTGCGCAGTGGGTACAAGGTTGCACTGGTTGAACAAATGGAAACACCTGCCCAGGCCAAAGAACGTGGACACAAATATATCGATCGTCAGGTTGTTCGTGTTTTAACCCCTGGGACACTGACAGATGATAATTTATTGGCGCCAAAAAAATCTAATTTCTTGATTGCTGTTGTACCAATCGGCGGAAAAAAATACGATATCGCAGGTTGTGATATTTCAACAGGTGAATTCTTTATCGGCACTTCTGCTGATGTTTATGACGATTTAACCAGAATAAACCCAGCAGAAGTTATTTTCCCGTTTGGCAGCGCCGAAGAAAAAACAATTACAAAAATTCGTGATGCTTTTAAATCAACGCCTGTATATGAAAAATTATATCATCGCAGCGATATTGATGTTGTTGTATCTCGTGTGTTTGGGTGTGCTGTTAATGCGGCTGATGTTTCAAAAAATTCTGACAGTGCGATTTGTTTATTGGCAGGATATTTATTCAATACACAACGTGGTGCAGCAATCACATTTCGTGCACCATATACGTTTAAATCTGGCAAGCAATTGTTAATCGATTCATCAACGTGGAAAAGTTTGGAAATCGATGCACCAATAAACGATGGTGGGGTTTGCCTGATTGATGTGTTGGACGAAACCTGCACCGCCGCAGGCGCACGAAAATTGCGTGCATATTTGCGCAATTTATCTGGCGATATAAATGAAATTATGTTGCGTCAACAGCATGTATCACACTTTGCATTAAATCCAGACGTAAAATCATCTGTGGAAAGTATTTTACATTCTGTCCCAGACGTTGGACGTGCATTATCAAGACTGTTATCAGGGCGTGGGTCGCCACGTGATATGCGTAATGTATCTGAATTTTTGCGCATATTGCCACGTGCGCAAATGATGTCACACAGATTGGATTCAGGTTTTGCGCCACTGTTTGAAAAAATAAATACCCACGATAACCTGTCCTTGAAACTGGACCGTGCATTGGCAGATGAATTACCAACATTCTTTCGTGACGGGAACGTTATTCGTGATGGATTTGATGTTGCGCTGGATAATATGCGCAGCCTGTCACACGGCGCCCGTGAAACAATTGCCGCATTACAGTCTGAATATGTTACACAGACTGGTATAAATACACTGAAAATAAAATATAACAATATACTGGGATATTTTATAGAGGTTCCATCCGCACGTGCAGATGCACTGATGCAACCTGATTCTGGATTTATACATCGTCAAACAATGGCAGGCAATTTACGCTTTACAACAACACGTTTAATTGATTTAGATAATAATGTTCGCAGCGCTGCGGAAAAAGCCGCAGGGATAGAGGCAGAAATTATAAACAAATTTATCGAATCAATCCGCGATATCGCAGATGATTTGCTAACAACCGCTGACCTGTTGGCAGATGCAGATGTATGGTGCGCATTGACAACCGTGGCAAACAAGTATTCATGGGTGCGCCCAAATATGACAGACGATTGTGCATTTGATATTGTTGGTGGTCGTCATCCTGTGATTGAATCTGTGTTGCGGCGTGTTGGTGACAACTTTGTTAAAAACGACTGTAATTTAAATGCGAATTCTATTGCGTTATTGACTGGACCAAATATGGCGGGTAAGTCGACATACCTGCGTCAAAATGCAATTATTGTTGTGTTGGCACACTTGGGTTCTTTTGTCCCAGCAGAACGTGCAACGATTGGAATCTGTGACCAACTGTTCAGTCGTGTTGGCGCATCAGATAACTTGGCAGCAGGTCAATCAACGTTCATGGTGGAAATGAGTGAAACAGCCAACATTTTAAACCGTGCAACAAATCGTTCGTTTATCATATTTGATGAAATTGGCCGTGGTACAGCAACGTATGACGGCATGGCAATCGCCCAGGCGGTATTAGAATACCTGAACGAATTATGCCCACGCACATTGTTTGCAACACATTATCATGAACTGACTGGTCTGGTATTAAACGGTTATTTGAACAATGTAACATGCCTGACAATTGATGTTCGTGAACATAATAATGAAATCATATTTATGCATAAAATTGTGTCTGGCGTTGCAAATCGTTCATACGGTATTCAGGTCGCAAAAATGGCGGGTATGCCAGAATCTGTTGTCGCACGTGCAGAAAGTGTGTTAACTGCGTTGGAAAGCAATGAAATGTCTGTGCCAGTGCAAAGCGTACAAAAATCTGCACCACGCAAAAAGACGATTGTGTCAGATGAACTGCCACCACAGTTAAATTTATTTGGGTAACAAAGGGATATTAAATGTCAGATATAAAATATATTTTTAAACCACGCAACGGAAAAGAGAACAAGGTTTATTTTACAGCCGATGGGTTACGTAACTGTATAGAACATTTCGATTTCTTTCGTAAATATAACACAGATGGCAAAGCATATGAAGTATCACGTGGTATTGAAAAGCGTTTTGCTTTATCCGCAGAGGTTATCTTGGATTTTGAACTGGGGTTAAAAATACCATGTATCTTTGGAGATACCCCTAATAACCCTTTCATTTTTTACATTGGCGAATCAGTTGAACAAATCCCAGATTCAGATAAAATAAAAGTCACAGTTCCACATTTTCCTGCAAAAATTTCCGAAGAACTGCACGAGACATATATAATTGATAAAAACAATTATGTGATCGATAACAAAACACTGGAACAGATACACCCAATACGTGGACGCGAAGAAAATTCACGATTAGAACAATTTATCAAAACTGTAACACACTCAAAAACTCGACTAGATAGGGTAAAATAAATGAAATCGGGTTGGGTTATCTTGGACAAAGATTCAGGACTGTTTTCAAGAACAGCTGGTGGCAAAATTGCACGAATGATTGGAACAAAAAAATTCGGGCATATTGGCACACTGGACCCAATGGCATCTGGGGTATTACCCATTGCGATTGGGGATGCAACCAAGATGATTCCATTTGTCGAAGAAATATCGCCAAATGTAAAAGAATATTTATTTTCGCTGCAATTCGGATTTGAAACAGACACATTGGATGTCACAGGACATGAAATTGGTCGCAACGATATTGTGCCCAGCGTATCTGATGTGTTGGATGTATTACCCAAATTGATTGGCAAAATTTCACAGGTTCCGCCACAATATAGCGCAGTGCATATTGATGGGAAACGTGCGTATGATGTGGCACGTCATGGTCAGACAATCGAAATTCCACCACGTGATGTTGAAATATACGAACTGGAATTTTTAGGTGTTCATGATAAATCTTGGCACTTTCGCACCCGTTGCAGTCGTGGCACATACGTACGTTCTATCGCGCGTGATATTGCAAAATTATGCAACACAATTGCCACGGTTGACATGATACGGCGCACCCAATCTGGTAACTTTGATATCAAAAGTGCCGTAAAACTTGATTTTTTGGAAAATCTGTTTAATAATAATGCGGACATCAATGAAAAATTGATGCCGGTGGATTTTGGACTGGGGGACATTCCGGTTCTGAATCTGTCTGATAAAGATGCTGAATTTTATAAAAACGGTGGATTTATCACAGTGGTGGCAGATGATGGCATGAAACGTATCTATAACAATAATTTGTTTATTGGTATCGGAAATGTATCAAACGGGAATTTGCGACCAAAACGAACAATTTAAAATAAAAAAAGGGAAATATAATGTCCATAACAAAAGAAAAAAAGTCTGAATTGATTCAGGCATATAAAGTATCTGAAAACGACAACGGTGGTTCCGTTGAATCACAGGTTGCTGTTCTGACAGAACGCATTCGCAATTTGACAGAACATATGAAGGCAAACCACAAAGACAACCATTCAAAACGTGGTCTGTTGTTGATGGTTAATCGCCGTAAAAAATTGTTGGCCTATATCAAGAAACGTAATCCAGAAGATTATGAAAACTTGATTAAGAAATTAGGTTTGCGTAAATAAAAATCCCCCATCTGGGGGATTTTTATATCAAACATGCCAATGTTGCGCCTGCATTTTTTAGCATAAACCATCCAATTCTGTAATTGGTTGCATATACTGTAAACATAAACATTGCCAGTATTGCGATAACTAATAACACGCTGCCACGTTTTCCACGCATGCAATACAGCGATATATTATAGAACAAGAACAGAATATATATATCAACCAGTAAACTGATAACCCATATTGACACACAGTTAAATGCCAATGCGTTTAAAACCAATATTGCAGGATAGATAAAGAATACCGATGCCAAACCCTTGATAGCGATTTCCCAATCACGTTCGCCACCCGTGATTTCAGACACCAACATCAACAGACCACCCATAACAAATAACAGTGCCACCGCCAATACAGGAACGATAATAATTGCTGTAAAGATAGAACCCAATGTAATTGATGCGCCACCCAACAGTCTGATAAATAAAACCAACACACCGCCCAGCAGACCGTACAAGAACGCCTTTAACATAGATTCTTCCATATTACCATCGGCGACAATCTTGGTGAAATAGCGTTTTGGGTTAACGATAACATCATGAATATGTTTTAATGCGTTTTTAAATTTTTTCTTCATATTTAAGCCCCCATTTGATTATTTATATTTTTGCTTTATAATTACAAAAAATCAATGGAAAAAATGATGTTAAAGGTAACAATTGCAGGACGCCCAAATACAGGAAAGTCCACATTATTTAATGCGCTGACAGGCACACGTGATGCACTGGTTCATGACAGACCAGGTGTTACACGTGATACAATTTCCGGCACATTTCGTGACCGCCCATATACGCTGTATGACACGGCTGGACTGGAAAACGCCCGTTCTGGTATTGCACAAGATTCGACAAATATGGCATTTGCTGCTGTTGCAAATTCTGATGCAGTTTTGTTTGTTGTTGATGGTCGTGTTGGTCTGACCAACGAAGACCTTGATTGGGCCCGTATGGTAAGGCGCAAAACCCGTGCACCGGTATTGTTATTGGTTAACAAAAGCGAATCGGACAAACGCTTGGCCAACGTGCACGATTTTTATAAGTTGGGTTTTGGCGAACCTGTGTTAATTTCTGCAGAACACAAACGTGGTTTTGATGTAATTTATGAATTCTTGGATAAAATATCTGGTAACACAGATATCGCAGAACAGACAGCAAACGTCACCACAGATAATCGTATCAAGATTGCCGTGCTGGGTCAGCCAAATGTTGGTAAATCGACATTTGTAAATCGTGTATTGGGCGAAAAAAGACAAATTGTTATGGATGCACCTGGAATTACACGTGATACGGTAAAGATACCAACAACATTTTATGGCCGTGATATTGTGTTAATGGATACCGCTGGACTGCGCCGCAAGGCGGGCGTTACAGACGATGTTGAAACATTGTCTGCGTTAAAATCATTGGATGCAATTGATAAGGCTGATGTTGTTATCTTGATGGTTGATTCAACAAAAAATATTGAAAATCAGGCATTGGGAATTGCAGCACGTGTTTATAATGCGGGTAAAATTTTATGTGTTGCATTGAATAAATGGGACTTGGTTGAACCGGAATTGCGTGATGAAAAATTGTTAAAGTTAAAACATCAGTTTTCAAATTCCTTTCATCAGATTATCAAACCTATGATATTGGCTGTATCCGCAGAAACGGGCACTGGTGTTCAAAACATGTTCCGCAGAATTTATGAACAATGGGATATTTCTATGGCCCAGGCACCAACCAGTTTAATTAACAGAATTGTTGAAAAATTGGTCGCAGACCGTCAGCCACCACTATCACGCCTGAAACGTCCGATGAAGATAAAATTTGCACGTCAAACAGGTCGTCACCCAATGAAAATAACAATAAATGTTGGTGGGGCATCTGATATTCCAGAATCTTATACACGTTACTTGCGCCGTGGTCTGGCGACTGCATTAAAATGGGAACATTTACCGATTGTTATTGAATACGACAAGGCAGAAAATCCATACGATTAAATGGGGGGCGCAACTTGCCACATGCTACTTTGTTGTGATATAATATTTTCGATATAACCGAGAGAGAGAACCCATGAAGCGCACTGCTGAAAATATTATTTCGCTAAAAAATATAAATAAAAGTTTTCCACTGGAATTAGGCGGCGAACAGCAGGTTTTGTTTGATATAAATTTTACGATAAAGTCTGGTGAATTTGTTGCAATTATGGGCCCCAGTGGTTCTGGAAAATCGACCTGTATGAATATTATTGGTGCGCTGGATACGGCCAGTTCTGGCACCTATGAATTATATGGTCGTGATGTGACAGGTTTGACACCTGATGAACTGGCGACTGTCAGAAATGAACACATTGGTTTTGTTTTTCAACAGTTTAATTTATTGCCAAAGCGCAGTGTTCTGGACAACGTTATGTTACCATTGATGTATCGTGGATTGCCGATGGCCGACAGAATCGAACGTGCGCGTGAAATGTTAAAACGTGTTGGCCTTGAAAATTTTGAAAGTTATTTACCAACACAATTATCTGGCGGTATGAAACAGCGTGTTGCGATTGCACGTGCGCTGGCAGGAAATCCAAAACTTATTTTAGCAGACGAACCAACAGGTGCCTTGGACAGTAAAATGGGAAATGAAATATTAAAATTTTTCAAGGAATTAAATGAAAGTCTGGGGATAACAATTGTAATGATTACACACGAATTTGATATTGCAAAATACGCAAACAGATTGATTCATATTCGTGACGGAAAAATAAATTATGATGGCAAAATTCCAAAAGACGACAGAAATCTGTAAATTGGGGCAGGGGGGGAATATATGACGTTTAACGATATTTTAAAAGAATCTTGGTTGTCCATCAGCGGTAACAAGATACGTTCTTTTTTGACTGTATTGGGCATTATTATTGGCGTTATGGCGGTTGTTATAATGGTTGCTGTTGGCGAAACAGTGCAAAAGTCAATTACGGACCAATTTTCATCCCTTGGAACGAATACGATAATGATTCGTGCAGGTGCGGCACAATCTGCTGGGGTCAGAACTGGCAACCGTCATACACTGACGATTCAAGACGCTGAATTTATTGGTCGTCTGCCAGATGTTATGGCTGTGACGCCTGTGCAAAATGGCGCAGCCCAGGCGATATATGGCAATAAGAACTGGGCGACATCAATGGTTGGTGTATATCCTGATTATACAACCGTACAAAATGTAGAAATCGAATATGGTACATTTTTTGACATGGCGGCTGTCAGAAACGCATCAACGTATGCTGTTATTGGTCCAGAAACAGCCGAAGAACTGGGGTTGCCGAAAAATCCTGTGGGCGAAGTTATTCGTGTTCAAAACACGCCTTTTGTTGTTATTGGTGTTACCAAGGCCAAGGGTGATTCTGCCATGGGCAGCCAAGACGACATGATAATAATACCAATTACAACATTGAAAAAGCGCCTGCAAGGCAGCCGTTTCCCAAATTCAGTAAATATGGTTGCGTTAAAACTGTTTGCAGAATCTGACAATAACCTGGCGATTGAACAGATAACGCTGTTGTTACGCCAACGTCATCGTCTGAAAGATGATGCCGAAGATGATTTTCAAATCATGGATATGAAGCAGATAATGGAAACAATGAATACTGTTACAGGATATTTAAAATTGTTGTTGATTGCAATTGCGGCGGTGTCGTTACTGGTTGGCGCAATTGGTATTATGAATATGATGTTGGTATCTGTTGCAGAACGTACACGTGAAATCGGCATACGCAAGGCTATTGGCGCACGTGAACGTATGATAATTATTCAATTCTTGTCAGAATCAGTATTGATTTCATTTATTGGTTCTATGATTGGGTTGATAATTGGTGTTGGTCTGTCCCAAGGCGTTGGGCGATTTATACTGGGGTATAATGTGCCGTTCAGTATTTGGCCGGTCATATTATCTGTATCTGTTGCAGTTATTGTTGGTTTGTCATCTGGTGTAATGCCTGCGATGAAGGCAGCAAAATTAAACCCGATTGACAGTTTAAGATATGAATAAAAATCCCCCAATCGGGGGATTTTTTTTAGTGGTTAGTGCAAGTGGTGGAATAATTACAGCATTCACTTATCACTAACCACTTGCACTTGCCTGCGTGCATTATTTAATCGTAATTGTCCACATGCGGAACCAATATCTGTGCCACGTTCACGTCTGATACGGGTATGAATACCACCCTTTATCAATGTGTCTTGGAATCTGTGTACGGCATTACCAGATGGGGATGCGAAATCACGTTCATCAACAGCGTTCCATGGAATCAGATTTACCATACAATTTTTCCCATGTAATAACTTAATTAACTGTTCTGCATGTTCTAATGTTGCGTTATATAATACTGTTTCGCCGTTTTCATCCCTGCGCCCCAGCAATATATATTCAATCATTAACTGACGATTATGCAGGTCTGTAAAGCGCCACGCAGCATCCATAACATCACTGATTTTATATTTATTATTTATTGGCATGATTTGTGAACGTAATTCATCAGATGGGGCATGCAAAGATATTGCTAAATTTATTGGACGACCCCATTCGATTAAACGTTCAATCCCAGGAACGATTCCACATGTTGATACAGTTATACGCCGCCAGCCAATACCCATCTGTGAATTTGCACGTTCAATAAAATAAATAACATTTTCTGTATTCTGTAATGGTTCGCCAGTCCCCATAATTACAATATGTGATACATCATTATTATTGGCATCACCATTTGGACGAATTGATTTTTCAGACAGCACATCGCCACGTAATTCCCACTGTACAACCAAGATTTGAGAATAAATTTCATTTGCTGTTAGATTTCGTTTAAGTCCCAATAAAGTGCTGGCACAAAATTTGCATCCCATGGCACAACCAGCCTGTGAACTGACACAAACACTGTTACCGTATGTTGTGCGCATTAACACGCATTCTATCTGTTCGCCATCATCTAATTCCAATAAAAACTTGGTTGTTTCACCATCAGCAGATTCCAGTTTTTTTATAATTCTGACCGGCAGTGTATACGCAATTGTATCCAATTGCTGACGCAGGGTGTCTGGAATATTCTTCATGGATGCAAAATCTGGCGCACCACGATTTAACCAATCACGAATTTGTTTCGCACGAAATTTTGGTTGCCCCTGATTCAGGATAAACTGTTCCAGTTCTGCATCTGTAAAATTAAATAATATCGGTTTCATAATTTGTATCTGTCGTCATTTATTACAATTACAGCACGGCGGCGCAGTTGCTTTAATTGCTGATCAGCCAAAAACATCGCCTGTTTATATTGTGCATTTTGTTTAATTACACTGTCCAAGTTTTTATATTCTTTGGTCTTTTTGGTATCGCATACCAACAAAACACTGTTGTCCTTTAATGGCGACCATGTCAGTTTTGGCAACCCTGCTGTGCGTTCACGAATATCAGCGGACAGTTCATATTGATTCGCTGTAAATTTCTGTGGAACCCCACCCAGGTTTTCTGCAATTTCCATCGCATTGTCACATGATTTTGGTTTGGATAGTTGCGCTGCAATATCTGCTGGGATGTCTGTCAGACGAATAATCGTAACTTCCAGTGGCAGGCCATGTTCACGTGCCAAATTTGTCTTTTCTGAATTTATATCTTCATCTGTTACATTAACTGTTGGTAATATTGTACGTGCAACAACAATTTGCCATGCAATTTCTGCACGTAATGCATTTTTTGCCATCTGGGTTTCCAGTGTACTTAATTCACCCAAATTCATCTTTTTAAATTCTTTATCAACGGTTTTATCGTCTGGTACAACATTAAAGTTTGATGCATACGAAATCTTTACGCTGTCATCGATAATATTTTGTAATGCAACACGGCGATTGTCTGTGGATGTTTTGCCCTGAATCGCCATCAGTTTTGTTCGTGCAGTAATATCTGCATCTGTAATCGGTGTTCCATTTACATTTGCAACAACAGATGCGCTATACGCAGGCAATATTGTCATTACACCAAATATTACAGATAAATATTTAAATATATTCATTTTCTTTCCTTGTCTTTTTTTTAGTATTGCACGCCGTCAATTGCCATACCGATTTTAAACTGGAACGTTGTTGTTCCGACATAGTCTTGTTTTATCGCATTATCACGGCGATATTGCACAGACATATAGTAACATGGATGATTATAGAATACACCACCAGTATGACTGCGGAATGCGCCAACGTCCATATTATAAATTGCATTCCAACGCAATGCCCAACGATTTGACAACTGAACACCTGCACCAACAACCGCTTCGTTAACGCCACCTGCCCGCATAAAAACATCACCCATATCATCAGACCATATATGTCCAATGTTTAAATATGTACCATTTTTACCGATATTTGCTGATGTTTCCATGTGACGTAATGCCAAGTCATCTTGGGCCAGGCGAAATCTGGATGCTAAATTTAGCCATTTGGAATTTCTGTAACTGACACGTCCAACATAATCAGACAAACCGTCACTGAATCCACTGTTTAAGTCAACAGATGCCTTGTCTGTAAAATCGTATGATTGACCCAAGAAAATTTCCATATTATGCCCAGATTCACTGTATGCAGCCCAGCGAACACCATAATCTGCATAGGTACCGTTTTCCCATAAATCATATCCAGAAAAACGATTGTCAGAAAACAGTGTTGTATCTGTTAATATTGTACCAGCAGAATCGTTATTCAACGCAAATTCATCATCGTGTAAATTACGCATAAATGTAATACGGGCACGTGGTTCTATTATCTGTGTCCAGTTCGTTGTTGGTTTAAATAATGGCAAACCCCATTCCAAATATCCACTGGGCAAGAAACGTTTCTTTAACCCAGAATATGTTGTGCCATCTATCATTTCTGTGGTACCAAAATTATACAAATCATAACGTGCAGACAGACTGGCAGTCAATCTGTTTCCACCCCATAGTGTCCACGGACTGGTCAGGCGCACATCGCCAATCATACGTTGTGACGAAGAACCATCACCAGATATTCCCAATACGTCCGCCGCAAATGTTGCATACGTTTCATGAAACAGTGGGGCTGTTTGATGTACAGCACGGATATTAGGTAAAATATTACCATCTGGCGCAGAATAAATACCAGACGCTTCACGTAATTCCTGGAAAAAGTGCATATCTGCAACGGCATAACTGCTTTGCCCGAACAATTCCAATCTTGCGCCAGAATCAAGGTATGGTTGTGCATCATAGAATCCGTACTTCTGCAAATATGTTTTATCCGATGTACGTTCTAAAAAGATTGTTGCACGTGCATTATCGCCCAATTCAATAACATCATCGTTAAAGATATGCCAACGATTTTCACCAGCCTTGTTATGCGTAAATGATCCGGTTGTGCGAAATTCAGAATGTGGGGCGTTTAATCGGTGTTCTAATTGAAACAGTGGGTTTTCTTGGGTCAAATATCCAAACGTAAATGTCATATCATGTGTTTCAGACAATGATATGTACAGTGGGATATTTATTTGTGTTCCCATCTTGTTCGTTGAACCCATATCTGGTATTAACAGACCTGTCTTGTATTTTACCCCAGGATCAGGCATTGAAATATACGGCATCCAAAAGATAGGCAATTCATACGCATAAAACACAGGATTATAGAAAGATAACATACGTGTTTGAGAATTATGAACAATCTTGCTGGCCCATACATCCCACGCATCACCGTATGCATCACAATTAGAACACGCCGTAAATGTCGCATCACGTGCAATTGTTAAATCACCAGAACGTTCAACGCTGTCTGATTCAACATATACATTTTGCCCCAGCCAAATTTGTATATCACTGCCCATCAAACCGCCAGACTGTTGTGAAATATATGAATCTGTTAGTGTCATACGCTGACCAGATTTATTGGTTATTTCTGTATTTCCAAGTGTTTTAATTTCATCTGATTTGGCGTTGTATTCAATTTTGTCTGCAACAATTAAGCGTGGTTCGTCCGCATCAACAGACAATGCATAACAACTTGCGTTAAACACATACAAAAACATTAAAAATGAAAATATCTTCTTCATTTCCGTGCCAACACCATCAATATACCACAAAACAATACGCCAATTCCAATTGCAAGCAGACCAAAACCAGTCAGGCTGCCAATCATATTTGACAAAGACATATAAATCCCCATAACAGCCGCCATAGACGCAACCGCAATCGCAGGCGCAAGGCTGGCACGGCGGCGTAATAAACTGGATCGCAACAAGATTGTTGCACATAACGCAGCCAAAACTAAATTCATCAATGGGGTCAAGAATCGATTACACAGTTCTGTTAAAACCATTTTATGCTGTTTTTGTGTTTTTGCATCAAACGCAACACGCAACAATTCCATCGTTGGAATACGGCGAACACGAAAAGAATTCCCAGCGCTTTTTTCAACAACATTTAAATCCATATCAAATGTATCAAACGTACCTGTGACTGTTTGATTGCCACTGAATTGTAATGCGCCATTTTTCATTACCAGCGATAGTCCACGTACAGTCGTAACCAATTTTCCTGTTTCTGCAAATATGGTATTTGAAGAATTTTTACTGCGCGTATCTGATAACATTATTTGATTTAAATCATGGTCAGACACCTGTTCAACATAAACAACCAAACCTTCGGAAATTTCTGTAAATGCGCTTTCTTGCAACTTCATGTGCGCCATACCATATTTCATATTCCATTGCATGTCGTAAAACATAGACTGACTTTGTGGAACAATCCATACAGTTAACAACATGTTTAAAACAGTTAATACGGCACCCAGTTTTAATGCAGGTTTTGCAATCTGGTATGGAGACAGGCCAGATGCAGCCATAACAGTAACCTCGTTATCTGAAATCAGTTTGTTATAGACGAAAATAACAGCAATAAAACATACAAACGGAATAACGATTGATGCAATAAACGGTATCATCAACGATGTAAGGCCCAAAAAACTGTCCAGTTCAACACCATATTTCAACAAAAATTTCATCATGGACATAATTTGCATCATCCATGCCAGCCCTGTTAACACCAGCAACAGCATGACAAATATAGCGACCAATTGACGCAAAAAATACCTGTTTAGAATCTTCATGTTATACGAAGTATAAAATATAACTTTGCAGTTTTCAAGGCATAGATACAAACGAAATTAAGTTCAATTTATTTGGCTTTCTTGATAATTTTGTATACTGTCTTGGCACCACTTTTGGTTTTAGACCATAATGTCTGGGCATCATTTTGTAAATTCTGACCAATTTCGTATGAAATCTTACCGCCCATCTCATCTGCATATTTTGATGCGTTTTTGGCCAGCCACCAAACCAATGCAGAAACAAACACAGTTATTACAAAACCCTGATTATCTAATTTTGGAACAATTGCTGTCATATTTGTACTATACACACTAGATAACAAGGCGGCACATACAGCAATAATAACAGCCAAAACAACAAAATGCAGTGCCGCATTTACAAAACGCGATATTTGTGCCTTTAATGCTTCGGCTGAAAATAGTTTTGTAAATCCATTGTACATATTACCCGCAATACCCTTGTACGTTGTTTTGTTAACTGTTTCTGCAATCGCAGTAAATGGCAACATTATTATGCCTAAAAATAAATCTGCGATAACACCAAATGCAATAAATGCAAATTTCCATGCAAGATATATAAAACCACCAACAAAAACCCCGCCACATAAAAATGAAAATAAACTGGCACCAATTCCAAACTTCATCCATGACCACCCCAGTTTTATTGCTGTATAGCAAAATCCAGATAATCTGGTTGGTACACACATAATGTTTGCCGCACTGTTTGCATCAATTATGTTGTGTGATGCAATATGTGTTTTGGCATATTCATGAATCGCATGGCACGTATCAGGCAAATCGATTCCTGCAACAGATGCGGTTGCATCCAGTATAATATCTGAAAACAGTGTTCCAAGATACATTATTAACGAAAATACCATCATAAATAATTTTGCTGGCCCAACAGACAATACAGCAACCCAAACAGCAACCTTGATACCAACCTTGACAACTTCAAACACCTTGTCTTTGACCTTGTTTTGTCCGGATATTATTGTGTATGCTTCGAACGCCATCCACAGGCCATACATTATCACGATAAACATTATTGTAAAACGTACCAATGATTTATCTAAAATATGCGCAATCATTGAAAAAGCGTTCATAAAAGACATGCCTATCTTGGCCTCGACAGGGACATAATCTGCAACCGGTTGATTTTGTGACGGACCAACAAATTGATTAAAATCGTATGTCAAACTGTCCAAGAATAACTGACGATTATTTTCAGTCGCCCATGTGCCATAATCCCCAACATTTGCCATGCCTGTATCAGACGATGCTTGCAAATTTGACGATGCAGAAAACGCAGGCACGCAAACGCCAACCGCCAAAACAGCAATCATTATTACTGATAAAAATTTACGAATATATTTTATCATTTCTTGCCCATCGCATCTGTTATCTTTTTTGTCATTTCAATTGGCGCCTTCCAGACAGTTGTACCAATATCTTTTATCCATGTTCCAAAGTCAAAGATTTCTTTGGAATCTTTGCCCAGCAGTTTATCGATTTTTGGGCTGACCGCATAATAATACAACAAGAATAAACACGACATCATTAACAAGAAATCCCAACCGTCTGCCAGGAAATCAAATGCCCCAGGATATACACGTTCTACGGCTGCTTTACGTGCAGTAAAGCAATCTTTAAATTTGTCTTTGTCCATTTCACCATCTGATAATGCAACACGTTCACATGTTGAAAACACATTCATAACAGATAATGTTTGTGCATCTGGATTTTGTGGTCTTTGCCCTATCAGTGGTGGCAAAATCGCACTGTAATCATCTTGGGGGCCTGGGAAATAATAATCCGCCGTATAAGATACAGTTGTATACAAAACCAAAACCTTTAATGTAATCGCAACAATTCTGACAGCGCTGGACACAAGCATATCAACACCTTTGCCCAACAGCCCCTTGGCAGGGCCCCATGTTTCTTCGAATGCCGCCGCCGCCAATAACAGTGGCATAAATATAATTAAAAATATCAATTTAAATACAACGGATAAAATCTGGAAAAATAAATCAAACCCAATAATTAAAAACATTAGTAACAATACCAAGCCCGCAACCCAGGTCAGCACACCACCGCCTAAATCAAGCCATGCATAATTCATCAACGCAAATCCACCAGCCGCACCTGCCAACATCACACTGTTAACATTTCCAACGACACACATAAACGGTTGCAAAATTGGGTTCAATAAATCTTGGGATTGGTTGGATGACACATCCATTGCATTACACGTGGCTGCGGTATTTATCCCAGTTGCAGCCATGGATAATTCTGCACCAACAAACATAACTGGCTTGATAGTTATATTCGACACAATTTTCAAAGATTCTGTGCCACTTGCACCCAACCCGCCAATCAAGACACCAACAAACATTATTCGCAATGCTTGCTTCCACACCTTGTCAAACCAAGATTTAAATTCTATTTTCTTTTCAGCCGTATCACCCTTGGCGGTTTCTGTCGCAGCACTATAAATATGCTTTATCGCATGAACAAATACAAACACACCAAAACCAATAACCATTATTACCCACAAGGAATCCAACATTGCGGTCCAAAATCTTTCTGTGGCATCACCCAGAACACCGAATAAATCTGAAATATAGCGACACAAAAAGCACCCATTTGCAGTTGTAATGTCACCGCCCTGTACGCCCGCTGCATTTAAAAAGTTATCAACACTGGTATATGTCAAAGATGCCCCTGACAAGGACGATGATAAATACCATATACCAATACCTAATGCGGTTGCCCACATTACGATTTTTACCGCCAGCAAAATCAGTTTTGCTTTCAGCACTATTTACCGTCCTTTTTTTCATCTTTTTTTTCATCGCCGCCGCTGGCAATAATCTTGCCGACTTTGACAACGTTATCAATGGCATTTTTGCTTAATGTCAACATATCATTTGCAAATTGTTCGCCATGCTTGGTGTTTTCTTGAACAGAAAATACAGACATTATCATTTTAGTGATTTCTGGTATCTGCGAAAAGATAAAATTCATAACATAAACCAGCGCAATACAACTGATTAACGTCATCGCTGCCAAATTATCCGTATTTAAATCATCTGCGTATATTTGACCAGATAGAATTACATCCATTAAATCATTAACAGATGCGCCAGACGCTGAAAAGAACTTGGTAACGATGACCATTATTACAGTATATGTCAGCATAACTGACCCCAATGTCACAATCGCACTGATAAGATTTTTTATCTGGGTTGCACCAACGTTTTTACCAATATCACCAAACCATTTTGGAACTTCTTTGACGTCTTTGAACGCCAACATAATTAACGATAATGGGAAAAAGAACGCAAATAACGCCATCGCAATTATTGAATCTGCAAAATAACAGCAATACCTGAAAAAGATTTTCAAAAATCCCCACGAAATATACAAACCAATAAAGAATAAAATAATATGCTTTATCAATGTGCCAATTCCCAGTAACGCTTTCCATGTAAATGCGTTATCCATAACAGCAATCCCCAGTTTAATGTATGACTGAAATTGCGTTACAGTGGTTTTCATAATCATTATTATTGTATCACGCAACTGTGGGCGGTAAAATCCATCTTCTGTAATCTGTATTGGTTCATACGTAACCTTGGTTGACACAATATCATCCGTGGTATTTATCATTGTTTGTGAATATTTCAGCGTCAGATATGCAACCGGTTCAAATATAATTCTGGTAACATACCGCGGGAAAGAAACACCCATCCCCAACAAACTTAACACAACGATTGAATTTATAAATACCTTTTGTACAGAATTTTTCATCCATGGATCTGACACACCACTTTTCATATTATTCCATATTGCATTTATCACAAAAACTGTAAACAATAACGCAAATAAAACCCAACACAGTTGTGTAAAATGTCCATAAATAGATGCCGCAGTAACAGAAACAATCTGAAACAAACGATCAAAGACAGCACAGCCCCAGCACTGCACAACATTATCCGTCAAAGATACCATCAATTCGTTCATTATTTTTTAAACCATCCAACTGCTGTTCCAATCTGTTTGCCCAATTTTTTACTGCCTTCCCATAATACTTTTGTGTCATTTGTAACATTGTTATACAATGTATCCATACCCTTGCCGACATACATATCCAATTGCTTTCTGGTTAATTCAAATATCTTGAACATTAAATAAAATGTCATTATCGCAGATATCCATAAAACAGAATGATGCCCAAAGCCCAGTGAACCCGCAACTTGTTGTGGCACATTACTGGTGGCACTGCCGCCCGCAGCAGTTACAAAGACAGAAGAATTCCACTGGAACAGCGCATGAATAATCGCAACGTTAATACATAAAATAAAAGCACAGGCAATCATTGTGATTATTAACTGTTGTAACGCCTTGGTAATACCAGAAAAAGCAGGCCAAACATCCAACCATTTATCATTACTTTTGAAAACATACGTCAGAACAAAAAATGGATATAATATCAGTTGTACACCAAAATTAAATATACCTTGGATAACCAGCAACGCCATAAAAATATTACAGCCAACAAATGTAAATACCAATATCAGCCCTGTCATCAGATTCATAAAATCTTCGCCACCATGCGGTATTAACGTCAACAATCCACGTAACCCACGTGTAATATAATCAAATCCTTGTTTTATAATCTGGTTGTTTGCACGTGACAGATCTGCAACAGGTTGTGTCAGAAATTCACAAGAATCTTGGGAAATCCAGGCCTTGGCCACAACGTCTGGGGGGCACGCAACACGACTGGCTGTTGTATCAACACCCTTGATTGATGACACAATATGTGATGTATATATTGACCCAAATTCTAAAAATGGATTTATCAACCATTGTGTTAAATACATTGGTTTTAACTGTAATAACAACAGTGTTGCAATCAGTGCACGAATGCCTGGTTTAAAAACATTTTCCAACATTGTTGTGGCACTGACCTTGCCACTGGCCATATCGCCCCCACCAGAAAAACCAAAAAACGATACCCATGTTTTTGGAAAGTACATTTTTACCAACGACAGCACAATTGTTAATCCCAAAAATGTCCATATCAGAATATATACCAATCCCGTGTGTTTGCCATCGCCAACAAAAAATTCATAAACACCTGTTGCAACCATCATCATAGAATCCAGTACCAATGGCACAAACGGCGATAAATCAAGTGCATCAATAATATTGCCAGCATACGCCAAAGACGGCGCAAAAAACACCGTAAAAACAGCAAGTAACAAAGATAACCGCTTTGGCAAAATCATTCTCTCTGTATCATTATTATTTCAATTATATCACATTTATCATAAAATATGATATACTTAAAAGTGATGAATCGGTTAAAAAAATTTTGGATTATATTTTTATCGTTCTTGCCATTTGGTGCGGGGGCTGCATCGCCATGGATTGTTGCTGCAATTGCAGGTGGTGGCGTAATCGCAGGCTTTTCAATTTATCGTTCGATTTCATCTGTGAATATGACAGGCGCATTGGACTTTTTTTCCAGTTGTTGGTCTTGCCAGATGTTTTCAGATATTATGGCAACAATGTCTGGGCTGTTGCCACGGGTGTACAGTGCAATTGGGCATACGATTGTAACTATGGCTATCGCATTAACAGCAATATGGTTTGCGTGGACATTATTGTCTAATTTTATAAATGCAAAGTTTGATAACCCATGGAATATTGCCACAACGTTCGGAAATCATTTATTTAAACTGGGGTTTGTGTGTTTATTGTTGATTGCCCCACTGCCCAGAATGATAACAGATATTGCGATTGAACCTATATTTAACGTTGGGTTAACACTGAATCGCATGACTGTACATGATGATACGTTTGATGAATGTGTTATTGCAACCGCATTGGCCGACAACACAACAGGACGCAGTATCAAAGGAAAAACAGATGGGGCATTTTCGCCAAAACTGCGCCATAATCTGACATGCGAACTGGCAGGCATACATCAAATGACTGGTTTGGGTATGACAATTGGTTGGACAATGCTGAATATGGCGTTTGATGTCGACTATATGCACAAGATAATGTGGGCAATTCCGATATTTCCAAATATTGTTTTATTTTTTGCTGGTGCCTTGGTTTTAGCATTGTTCTTTATGGCGTTGTTACCAATACCAATGTATTTTTTAGAGGTATTTATAAAACTGTCTATGGATTTAGTAATGCTGCCGTTGATGCTGTTGGCATGGCTGTTCAAAGGATGGAAAATTTCACTGGCGGGTGTTGGTACATCACTAAAATCGATGATAGATAACGTCATATCTGCAACACTTGGAATTGCGGTTACCGGTGTATTTGTTTCATTTGCGATTATGTTCTTGCATGCTGTGTTTGGCGATTGGGCGGGTGCAGGTGCATTAAATACAGCACTGACACAAAACGATTCGAAATTCTTGATGGATGCACTGTTAATGAAGAACGACAGTCTGGTTACGGTTATTTTGATGGGGCTGTTTATGGCGATGTTTATGACAATGATTCCCGCACTGGTCAAGACGTTGTTCAATGTCCAGATATCCACAGAATACTATGACAAATTGGAAAAAGACCTAAAAACATTGTGGGAAAATGGCAAAAAATGGTACGAAAAAATAAAAAAATAAAAAATCAAGTGCTTTATTTAACATGGCCCCCTTTTTTGTATGTTCCGAATCTGATATAATTCACAGTGATGACAAAGTTTCCGATTCTTTATTGGCCACGCAAGACAACTGGTGATAATGAATACCAGTTGGCACGTAAAGTTATAAATAATTCAACCGGCGTAATGCCAGATGTATATTCTGATGACAATGATATTTCGGAAATATTGACCCAGAATCCAAACGCAACAATATACATGCCTATTTTTTGTGGTTCAACCGGTTGGTGGGGTGAATTGTTGGGCAGTGATGCTGTAATCACTGATAAATTGATAATTTCACCAGAATGTCAGTTGATGGTTATCGAATCAAACAAAAATGCTAAATTGCATGGGGCAAATCAATTATTGGCGGCAGAAATTCGCCCATCCAGCGGTTTCTTTAAGAAAATGAATTCTGGAATTGCGACTGTTGCAGATATGCTGGCCACGGACACAGGTACAATTTTGGCATTGTTTTCTGGCAAAAATCAGAATCAGTTTATAAATATCTTGGAATCTACGGGAAATTCATATCTGGGATGCATTGGCCGATATTAATATGTTAATATTGCTTGATTTCTGTAAAATTCCTTGTATAATTCGCAGGCTAAAATTCTAAAAAAGGGTAATACAATGAAACAAGGAATTCATCCTGAATATCATGAAATCAATGTCACAAGAACAGATGGCAAGACTGTAAAAATGTACTCTTCTGTAAAGAAAGACTTGGTTTTATCAACAGACAACTTAAACCATTCTGCATGGACAGGTCAACGTTCAAACGCAGGTGACAAGGGTCAACGCGCAGCAGAATTCAAAAGCAAATTTGCTGGATTTAACTTCTAAATCTAACTTTCGTCTGATGGGGGCAGCGACATGGAACTGTTAATTAAGGGTTCAACCGAATTAAACAAAATGTTTATGGCGTTGCAACGCACTGCGTCTGGATTGCGCCGCGACTTTGGCGAGGTGGAAAACCTGCAACAATCGTTGCGTGGCGCCCGTGATTTTGTACAAAAGGCGTCTGCCCGAATCGAAGAAAGTATTTTATCAGACTTGTTACTGGTTCGTCCAAATGCAGGTTTGTTAACACCAAACACAACACACGTTGGTGACGGGCGTGATGAATTTGTTTTGGCATTGTCCGGGGCGGCAAATTTTGTTCGTGGCAATCCACACTTTGCAATATCGTTGGCGTTGCGTTCAAATGATGAAACAAAAATTGCGTTGGTTTATTCCCCAATTGATGAAAGGTTATATTATGCCGAAGCGGGACGTGGCGCATACATATTTTCCGCATTTCATTCTGCACGAATCAAGGTTTCAAATCTGACCGAAGAATCAGATTTAACGATTGCATACAACACATCTGACAATCGTCCGATGATTGGTAATGCACGCATAACAGGTTGTCCTGCATTGGATTTGGCATGGGTTGCCGCAGGAAAACTGGATGCATACGTGTCTGACCCACTGGATTATGCAGAAATTGCAGCAGGCGATTTGATTTTACGTGAAGCCGGCGGCAAAATCGAAATGATGGCAGATTTACTGGCCACAAATGGAAAAGTAGAATTATAAAAATCCCCCGTTTGGGGGATTTTTATTACAATGACGATAATGGACAGCGGAACACTGTGATAAATGATATTATCTGGTATGGGGTTAACTTTACACGGTTGTGTATTATATCTTCGTATTCCATTTCAGTTAATATGCCAAATATATTACACATATACCATACGGGTATATTGCGTTCACATCTAATTTTTTCTATTTCTCGGCCTAGTGTCATTTTTACCCCCAATAAAAAACCGCCAAGATATTCAAAGCGGTTGGAGTTTTACAACAATTAAGCGAATTGCATGTCTTATTCAATATATTCGACATACTCCAACCGGTCGGTTGGATTTGTTCTATACGAACACGCTTAACGAGGTTGTAAAGCCCCACACAGATAAAATCACCTGTGCATAGGTATTATAAAGTAAACAAGTGGAAAGTGCAAGTGTAAGTGATTAGTGAATGCTGTAATTATTCCACCACTAACCACTAAAAAAATCCCCCGTTTGGGGGATTTTTGTTTATTTCGCAGGCGCAATTATAATGGATTTAGTTCTTTCATCTGGTTTTGATTTTGATTCCATATTACCCTTGTCGCCAATTATTTCCAAAATGCGTGCAAATAATTCTGGTACCGCATCTTTGCCACGTGCCAAAACCTTTTTAGAACCTTTGGTCATAACAGATATTTTAACCTTGTTACCTTCGCCCAAGAATTCAAAAACCTTTTTCAATTTGATATTCAAATCATTTTCTTCGATAAAAGGTTTTATCCAAACTTCTTTTAATTCTGTTGTTTTTTGGTTCTTTTTCGCCTCTGATGCGCGCTTTTTCTGTTCGTATTTGAATTTACCATAATCCATAACTTTTACAATTGGAACAGGTGCATTTGCGTTCATTTCCACCAAATCAAGGCCAGCATCCGATGCAATCTGTAATGCCTGATTTATTGGCATCGCACCCATATTTTGTCCATCAAAATTGATTACTTGTACTGTCTTGGCAGTAATACGATTATTCATACGTGGTCCCGTATCACGGCGATTATCACGATTAAATGTAGGTTTAATGTTCGGCTCCTTTGTTAAACATAGGGAAATTATTAACTAAAATTAAGCATTTTTCAAGATATTTTGCATATTTTGCAGGGCTGTCCAAACATCTCTTTTGGCAGCAGGTTTTAAAATCAAATAATTCGGGTGGAATATCGGTATAACTGTTATTCCATTTTCTAAAACAACCGGTGCACCATGTGATTTCGCCAAATTGACATTGGCATATTCTGATGCAGGCAATGATCCCAATGTCAAAATAACACGTGGCGCCAGTAATTCTATGGCCTTGTCAACAAACGGACGAGCCAAATCAATTTCTTCACGTGATGGCGAACGACCGCCAGGCGTACGCCAGAACAACATTGGAATAATAGAAACATTATCACGTGTCAAACCAATCGCAGCCAACATCTTGTCCATCAATTCACCAACACTGCCAGATAAAATCTGTCCAGTTGCATCATCATCAGAACTGGGGATATCTGTTAGAATCAGTAAATCGCCCTGCCCTGTGTGTGGCAAAACTGTATTTGTTACACCGCCACGTAACGGGTGGTTAAATTCTTGTATCATGCGTTTTAACGCATCGATATCTGTGGGCCTGGATGCCATTGAACGCACAGTATCCAACGATATTGATTGCACCGGCGCAATCGGTGGTACAACCACAGGGGTTGCACGCCCCGCCCCATTAACCCCAGGTTTTTGAACGGCCTGTTTTTGTGTGTTTTGCGACACAACAGTTGGAAATTCTGATAATTCCCACTGAACACCCGATAAAGCCAAATCACGCAAAGCGCCGTTGAACATTTTTGTTTTTCCTTGATTTTTTAAACGTTGTATTATACAATATAGCACGAGCAACAAAAACTCAAGGGAGTATTTTCATGAAAATTAAAAATCTTGCTTTGTTGGCTGGCGTTGCAGGCTTGTTGGCTGCATGCGGTGGTTCTATTGTTGAACCAGCTGACTTGAACGATCAACGTGTATTCTTTGATTTCAACTCTGCTGAAATCTCTAAAGAAGCAAAAAACAACCTGTTGGGTCAGGCATTGTATATGAAAAACCACGAAGATGTTAAAATCCAAATCGCAGGTAACTGTGACGAACGTGGTTCAACAGAATACAACTTGGCACTGGGTGCACGCCGTGCAAACGCTGCTAAATCAGTTATCGTAAATGACGGTATCGATTCTAAACGTATTTCTACTATCTCTTATGGTAAAGAACGCCCATTGGTAAAAGGTACAGGCGAAAAAGTTTGGAAAATGAACCGTAA
>JAGBCZ010000001.1 GCA_017937735.1 Alphaproteobacteria bacterium
AAATCTTAAAAAATCGACTGTGGAGAATTTTTTTGATTTTAGTTATTTGTATATCGAGGCACCTAGCTGCGGCCGACCAAGATAAACAAACCCACCGACAAAGGTGGGTTTTATTTTGTTTTCTAATGTTTTCACCGAGTTCGAAAGTTTAGTTTTGAAAAATTGTAAAAAATTACCATTTTCGAACTTTTATGGTATAATTATGGGCATGACAGGTAATAATGAATTTTTATGCGATAAATCTGGTAAGGCCATAACTTGCTTTCATGGCACTTATTATGACTTTGATTATTTTTTTCCGTTGACTCATTTTGGTACGGAATTTTCAGCCAGAACCGTATTGAACGAAGGCAAATGGAAACGTGATAAAAATATAGATATAAACAAACCAAAAATTATACCTGTACATTTCAGAAAAGGAATTTATCTGGAAATACCTGACTTGAATAATCATTATGTGGAAGATTGGCAAGCAATAATTTTGGCCTTTTTAATGGATAAAACCATTATTGAAGATATAGATAATTTGAAAAAATGGGATGATATTCAAAAAAAATGTGAATTCGTAGCGTTAAAAAGATTACCTTATCAATATGATTTTATTTCACAGTCGGTTGACAATGACAAAATCAAACAAGAGATATCTTATGAATCTTTATATGATGAAGCGAACGCAGAAAATTTGTTTTCTCAAAGAATGATAAGATTTTTTGAATCAGTCGGCATAGACGGTTTTTCTTACAAAAACTTTACAGAATGCGGCGGCGATGATTCATATATTATGTTCAGACAAAATAAAGTGGTAAGAACCGATATAACATTGCCACTAATGAAGATACATGTTGATGCTGAAAAATTAAAACATATAGAACAAGAATTTATGAAAGGTTATGTTCCTCGTCGCTTAACAAAATCAGAAAAAGAAAAATGGATAAAGCAATTACATGATTTTTATGATTTCAGAATTGCTGAAATTGCCAGACAGAAAGAAAAATTGATTCAGTGCGAAAAACAAAAATAATTTTCAATCTCTTGCCCAATCTCAACCAATTCAGTTTGCGAATTGCACAGACAGCACAGCCAAAAATTCAACCGCCCAAAGTGGTGTTTGAATTTTGGTTATGGGGTAATGAGATGAGAAGTATACAGTTCTACAATGAGTATGTTTGAACACCAACGTATGCTACGCAGTGCGACTAGAAAGTCAGATGATTTATGTATATTAAAAAAATATTTGATAAAATTTTTCACAACTATCTATGCTTTACATTATATGCATAAATCATGCCGGTAGAATGGTTTATATTACTTGCTTCATACGAAACAGAAAAACCAGATTCCTTTATCATCTCTATTAACGGTTTATATATTCCATCGTGATATTCCATAGCGATTGCGTGCACTGATGATAATAATTTATTTTTATATAAATCATTGATTATTTCGCGTTCTGCACCTTCGCAATCTATTTTTAGCATAATATTATTTTTATCTGTGTTCAGGATTCGTTTCAATTCATCGGCTGCAGAAACCGTACGTATCCTTTCCATGGTACTTTTATTTTTACCTATAAATTTATTTTGTTTTTCCGGTATAGAAGAACAGCACCCAGATATCTCGATATCATAAGGCAATTCCAGAACTGAATATTTATCTGATAAACCATAATTATATGGTATAATTTTTTTTGCAAGATTAAGATTTAATTCTAGATTTTTCATGCCTAAATTATATGTTGGCGTAAAAGGTTCATAAGAATAAATAGTAGTGATATTTGGATTCTGTGCAAAATATAAACTAGCAACCCCCATATTCATACCAATATCCAAAACAGACCATTTTTCATTGTGAAAAATGTCAAAATGATAACAATCACCAATCATTATGTTATTAACATGCATTATTATATTTTCATTTAAACCAAAAATGTTTATTCCATTACCGCAAACACGCACACCATCTTTTTGTTTTTTTATAACAAAACCCTTGTTAAATACTTTTTTAAAATAACAAGTGTAAATCATAGCGTATCTGACTGATTTATAGGCACTAAAAGGCAAACATAGTTTTGCGATTGGAATACAAGGTTTTATAACATATCTGCTTAACATATCATGAAAGAGAGGCATTAAATATCCTTTTAAATCTAACCTCATTCTCTCTATCAAACATGGGTTTTTACTGTATCAAAAGGAATCAACAAGTCAAGATATTAAAACAGTCTGCCAGCACCTGTCAAAGTTAAAATATCTATGACGGATTTTGTGCAAATTGCGCAGGCGCCAACCAAAATAAGCAGCTACCCGTTTCAGGGTGTTTTTTATACAAGTGTTGCTTTAACTGTGGTATAATCACAAAAAAAAGGGGGGATTATGTGTAAGTTCATAAAATCTTGGTTTGTAAAATCAAAACCACGCCGTAATGGTGTGTCTGTGCGTGATCTTTATAATGCGTCCGCAGAAAAAGAATTTTATAGAACGATTAAAAGTCCGCATAATTTGCTGGAATTTCAAACGACTGAACATTTTTATAAGAAATATTTAAAACCAGGGATGAAGGTATTGGATGCCGGTGGCGGGCCAGGGCGATATACAATTGATTTGGCAAAGAAAGGGGCGTATGTGACTTTGCTGGATATTTCTGACAAAGAATTAGAGGTCGCAAAAAGAAAAATAAAAAAATATCGTGTTGGTAAGTTTGTGGATAGTGTTGATTTAGGTTCTATTACAGATTTACCCTATGATGACAATTCGTTTGATATGGTGCTGTGTACGGGTGGGCCAGTATCTCATCTGCGGACAGTACAAGACAGAAAAAAAGCAATCAAAGAATTGGTTCGTGTCGCAAAACCTGGGGCGTGTATTTTTATATCTGTTATGGCACGACCAGCAGTATTAAATTTGTGTGTCAAAGATTTTAAACGATATATTAAATCGTATGGTTATAAAAACGAACAAGAGTTTTGGAACGAACAAAATGTTTTAATATCATCAGGTGACGATAATTGGTTTGTCGGTTGTTCGTATGCGCATTTCTTTTGGCCCAGCGAATTTAAAGATTTGGTGACCAAGACAGACAAAAACACAGAACTGTTGCATATGGTTGCGTTAGAGTGGAGTTCGCAAAATGTCCACAAAGAATTTGATGAAATAGCGGCCAATAAAAAGCATTATAAAAAATGGATGGATTTACATTATATGGTTTGTGAACATCCTGATATGCTGTCTTTAAGTGCGCATATAATGGCAGTTGTCCGTAAAAAGAAATAAAAAAACGCCCCGTTTCGGGGCGGTTTTTAAAATGGGATGTCGTCACCGATTTCTGATACAGATATTTCTTCACGTGGTTGTGGTGCAGATGGGACCGATGATGCGCCGTATTCGCCATCCATTGCCTTGGCGCCAGATAAAATTACCATTTGACCGGCAAATTGGTTCAATACAACCTCGGTTGTGAATACGTCTGCGCCAGATTGGTTTTGCCATTTGCGTGTGCGTAATGAGCCTTCGATGTATAATTTTGTTCCTTTTTGTAACATGCGTTCTGCAACTTCGACCAAGTTAGAATTAAAGATTACAACACGATGCCATTCTGTTTGTTCTTTTTGTTCGCCTGTTGTGCGGTCGCGCCAACGTTCAGATGTTGCCAATGAAAAACTGACAACTTTTTGTCCGCTGCCCATTGTGCGAACCTGGGGTTCTTGACCGATGTTTCCAACCAATATAACTTTATTTATGCTGCCTGCCATAATCGCTTCCTTTGTTTATTTGTTTTTTTCTATGATTTATTTGAGCAATTATAGCGGAAAAAAGCAAGGATTTTTTAGAAACTGATTTTGCCTTTGGTCAGGATGTAAAATTCATCTGTGCCGTATGGGTTGTCAACAAAACCCATTGTGATAGATTTATATGATGCACTGTATTCAACTGATGGACGTGTTGCCATATCGATTTTATGATTTTGAAAGACGTAATCGCCGTTTGCGTTGCGGCCTGATAATGTGTGTAAGTACATGTCGCCACCAATAATTGTGTCTGGGGTACCGATAGAAAATGAAAGGTCTTGCCACTGAATTCCGATGGTTGCAGATGCAGTAAATATGTTAGAAAATCCAGAAACGATTGATTCTGCAGATGTCTTTGGATTCATAGATCCAAATGTTGTGCGATATGATAATGTTATGTCGCCAAATTTTATTGCGTCATTGATGCCAACAAAACTTAATAAATCTTGTGATTGGGTTTGCAGGATACCACTGGCATTCATCATGTCTGTTTGTTTAAAACCGATTTCGATGTTGCTGATTTTTACATTGTTAATGTTTTTGCTGCTTAAACGTTCGAACCCAATGCCACGGTTTTTAACACTAATATTGTCATTTAGGTTTGTTTCAAATGCACGACCAAAACTGTCAACAAATGATAATTTGATGTTTTCTGATTTTAACTGGTTGCCAATTGTGCTGCTGACACGTGAATGTTGCATTGCGATATTTGTACTTTCTGATAACGGAATTGTTGTTGCACCAACAGGGCGGGTTGCGCGTTCCATGTCCAGCATCCCATGACCGTAAATTGCATCAACGCCAGATGCACCTAAATCACGTGCGGTTGCGAATAACAGATTTGTAATTTCAGTGGATTTCATGTATGGGAATGCTTCACGAATAACAGCGATTGCCGCAGATACAATTGGTGCTGCGAAACTGGTGCCGTTCAGTTCTGTGTTTGATGCGCTGGATTTTAAATCTGTGCCAGGGGCTGTAATACAATAATTCATTGTTACGCCACATGCGTTACTGAATGTCGCCAATGATTGTGTTTGACTGTCCCATGCAACAACGTTTACAAAATGACCTTTTAATTCTGGAACAACACGTGGCATTGCAGACAATGAACTGGATTGGAAATTATATTCGTTGCCAGCCGCCCATACGAAAATAGCGTCTTGTTGTGTTGCGGCATTTGATAATGCGTTAATAAAATGTGGGTCTGTCATTTGTTCCATCTGATTGCGAGAAGACACACTGTGTGCATACGAATCAATTGCGGACCAACTGAAATTATAAATGTTTGCACTTGATGCAGATGTAATAATGTCGCCCATTTCATAAAATGATTTAAAGTTGCCGTTTTCATCTGCGACTTCGTAAACTTCGACTTTTGCATCGGGGGCAACTTGGTCAGATGCGATGTGTGCAACACTGCTGCCGTGTGGTGTGTGCAAGCCAGAATCAAATACAGCAATTGTTGAATTTTTTCCTGTAAAACCACGGGCCAATGAATATCCCAATCTGATATCGTTGTATTGATTGTTATTGCGTGTGTATGCGTTTTGATTGATTGCGCCGGCATAACGGGCATAGTCGATATCATTACCAACCTGGTCAGGATTGTATTGTGCGCTGGTTGTTGTTATAGATTCAGAATCAGAACCGCCGCCTGTGGACATACCAAATAATGCAATGGCGCCACCAACTAACGCTAAACCGCCACCCGCAACAGTTGCTGTTGTTGCAAATGATAAACGCTTGTTGTCGGAACAATGTTCTGGATGCGACAGGCGATACATATCATTGGCGCATTTGTTTGTGTGTGCAACAGCAGGCGCAATCATAATTGCGCAACTGATAAATGCCGATAAAAATGTCTTGTATGAAGCCATTTTTTCTCCGTTTCTGGTGGGTGACACACCCACACACTATAAATATAGTACAAATGGAACGTTTGTCAAGATATTGTATAAAAGTTCCTAGACAAAACTATATGGGGATGTGATATACTGAAAATGTATAAATTAACCAAGGGGGAAAATATGAAAAAAGTAACTGTATCTGTATTAAGTGTGTTGCTGGCAACTGGGGCGGCATTTGCAGATTTTTCTGGTCCTGATGCGGTGGTGCAACCTGCGGAACAACATGTGAATCCAAAGGGTGGTTTTGTTGCTGGCAATGAAACAATCGTGACTGTAAAACAGGTTAACGAAATGCGCGATGATGTCCCTGTTATTGTAAAGGGGCATATCTTGCAACGTATGGGTGATGAAAAATATTTGTTCGAAGATACCACCGGTTCAATCGCAGTGGAAATAGATGACGAAGATTGGCGTGGTCAAACGATTACACCGACAGATATGGTCAAATTATATGGCGATGTTGATCGTGGTATCTTTAAAACAGAAATCGATGTTGATTATGTTGAAAAGTTATAAAAAATCCCCGTTTGGGGATTTTTTTATTTGCGTGTCGCCCAAAACAGTGACCATACCCATGCAATTATTGACCAGCCAAAAATCCAACTGGCCAGTCGTACTGCATGCATGTCGGGTTTGCCTTTGCCGTTTTGTCTGGCAATCCATGCCGGTGCCAGTATAATTGATATCAATAACAATACGCATGCTGCGTATTTTGCAAATAACAAAATTTCATTTATATCAATCATTTTTTTGCATAAAAAAGGGGGCAGTTATGCGCCCCCCCAACATTCCTTATGGCGTGATTATATACCATATTTTGCGTTCTTGTCCAGTTCTTCTTCAATGCGAATTAACTGATTGTATTTTGCCATACGGTCAGTGCGTGACATAGAACCTGTTTTAATTTGTCCGGCATTTGTTGCAACCGCCAAGTCTGCAATCGTTGTGTCTTCTGTTTCACCACTGCGGTGTGAAATAATTACACCGTAATTTGCATCTTGGGCCATTTTGATTGCATGCAATGTTTCTGTTAATGTACCGATTTGATTTACTTTTATCAAAATTGCATTTGCAACACCGCTTTGAATGCCGCGTTCTAATCGTTTTGGGTTTGTTACAAACAGATCATCCCCAACCAATTGACACTTGCTGCCAATTTTGTCGGTCAGTTTTTTCCAACCATCCCAATCTTCTTCGGCCAATGCGTCTTCGATTGAAATAATTGGATATTCGCTGATTAGATTTTCATAAAAAGTAATCATTTCATCGGACGTTAATTGCTGGCCTTCAAAATTATATATTCCGTTTGTATAGAATTCGGATGATGCGACATCCAATCCGATAGATACCTGGTCGCCTGGGATATACCCAGCAGATTTGATTGCAGATATAATTGTGTCCAGCGCATCACGACAGCAATTAAAGTTTGGTGCAAAACCACCTTCATCGCCAACGTTTGTTGAGTTACCGCTTTTCTTTAAAATTGATTTTAAGTTATGGAATATTTCAGAACCCATACGAATTGCATCAAGTTCTGAATTGGCGCCGTTTGGAATAATCATAAATTCTTGGGCATCCAGGCCATTGTCTG
Source organism: Alphaproteobacteria bacterium (assembly GCA_017937735.1). Next base: position 7,286 of record JAGBCZ010000001.1, read on the forward strand.
CGTGTGCGCCGCCATTGATGATATTCATCATTGGACGTGGTAAAACACATGGGTTTGCGTTGCCGTAAACATCTGCCAAGTATTTATATAACGGTAATTTTTTTGCGTTTGCAGATGCGTGTGCGATGGCCATTGACACAGATAAAATTGCGTTTGCACCCAATTTTTCTTTGTTTGGTGTGCCGTCCAATTCCAACATTTTGTTGTCGATTTGGGTTTGTTCGCTGGCGTCCATACCAATCAGGGCAGGTGCGATAATTTCATTTACATTTTTTACTGCATTTAATACGCCTTTGCCCATATATGTGTCGCCACCATCACGCAGTTCCAATGCCTCAAAAGAACCTGTTGATGCACCAGATGGTACCGCCGCACGTCCAAATGCGCCGCCTGATAATTTAATGTCGCATTCGATTGTTGGGTTGCCGCGGCTGTCCATAATTTGTCGTGCATGTATATTTTTGATTTTTAGCATTCTTTTTCTCCATCTTCCTATTCTATCGTATAATTTGGTCTTGCCCCATGGGGGTAAAATGTGGCATAATTATAACCATAATTTATATTGGAAGAAAAGAAGAAAAATGTTTAAAAAGATAATTTCTTTGTTGTGTTGTATTGTTCCAATGGGGGCAGTGGCAGAACCTGTTGTGTTTGAAGGGGCCGATGTTTCAACAAATGGGACTGTTTATACAAATTTGCCAAAGTGGCAAAGTGCGATAACAGATAATGATACAATTGTAATTAAACAAGGCGATACAATTGGTGATACTAATATCGTTGCAGCAGAAAACCCCATTGGTGTTGAAATTGCTGGTTCTATGATTGTTGGTCAGACATCGGATACGTATGCAACATCTGGTAATTTATATGTAATGAATACTGCGGGTGTTGATTCTGTATTTACTATTTCATCTGTGCGTGATGTGTCTGTGGGGGCGTTGCTGTCTGTGCTGGATGGATGGACGTTGGAAATTTCTGGGGGTGTGGATGATTCAAGTATTACAAATGCATCTTTAAGTGTTGGTGTTGGAACAAATACTGGCGGGGTTAGTGTTGCATCAAATGCAAATTTAGATTTGTTGAATTTAAAGACAGTTCAGATTAACGGGCCAGTTACGGTTAATGGTTTGTTAACAACCCAGGACGTGGGCAGTCTGGATATGGGGGCGGTCAATGTTGGTGGAAATATTGATGTTGCTGTTTCAAAATTAGATACAGATGATGGCGGTGAAACCAGTGGTGATTTTACGCTGGCCAGTTTGGTCATAGACGGTGGCGCAACTGTTGATGTTGCGGGTGATATCGATGTTGATGATGTTGTGCAAAATAATGGGACGACAACAATCAGTGCAAATGGTGCGATAAATGTTGGTGGAAATTTGGAAAATTCTGGCACATCAATGACTGTTCGTAATGGCGACTTGGTTGTTGATGGCACAATGAAAAATGATGCGGGAACATTATCATTATTGAATTTGAATTCATGGACGGTTAATGGTGCCAGCATAGATGGCTATTCGTTTGTTAATACTGCTGATTTTAATGCGGTGGTTAACGGTAAAACAACGTTGGCAAATGGTTGGAATATTGCTGGTATGGCGCCAAACGGTACTTTTTCATTAGAAACACAACAGATTGATTTAGGATCAAAAAATTCAATACTAAATGGAATAAGTAATTTTAAGTTGTCTGTAACAGGCGGCGATTTAAATGTGGTAACCATTGCGAACGAGACCAGCAATGCCGGCATGGATATCGATGTGTTGGCGGGGACGTTGTCGGCAAATTATATCGTTGATGGTGGTTCGTCAATGGATATTAACGCAAAAGAAATTATTTTGTCTGGACAAAATGTGTCTAATACACAAACTGCATTAAATGTACTGGCGGGTGCGCAACAGACAGTGTTAAGTGCATCTGAATCTTTGACGGCAAATGCATTGGTTGCAAATTTAGGAAATTTGATGTTGCGTGCGCCAAATATCTCGCTGGCCACTGTATCCAATAGTGGTGATATATCTGTTGCATCTGTGGCAGATGAAACCGGTACGATAAATGTTGTGGGCGATGTTACAAATGTGGCCGGCACAATGGAATTGAGTGCAAAGAATATTTCTGTTGGCGGAATGTTAAGCGGTGTTGATGGTACTGTTAATATATCAGGTTCTGATTCAAATGGTGCGCCAATGTCATTTGGTGGTATTGATGTTAGCGGTGCTGATGTTACAATCGCTGCCAGTGCGAATAATGTTGCTGTTACAAATAATATACAGGTTACAGGTGGTGGCCTGAATTTTGCAAATTCTGTAAAAAATGTCGCTGTTGCTGGAAATGTTACTGTTGATGGTGATATCGTAATGGGGGGCAGTGATAATACATCTGCCAATATGAATATAAATTCGCCTGTGTTTGCACTGTCTGCATCAGATAAAATTACAGCGCAAAACATTGATGTCACACAGTCGGGTTATGCGTTGACATTGGTGGCAGATAATATTTATACCAATCAAGTCAACGTTGCAGGTGGTTCGTCTGTAATGTTTGGTAATGCAGATGTTGCACCTGTATTATCTGTTGCTGGTTTAATGGATATTGAACAGAACGGTGTTGTTGGTTTTTATTCTAATACAATGAACGTTGATGATTTGGATAATGATGGTTTGATAAAGGCGTTTGGTTCTGAAATTGTTGTCGCGTCTGGTGATATGGATATTGCAGGGCTAATTAGATTTGAAGATAATCCTACAACAAATTCTGGTATATCGGTTGTGCAAAACAATTCATTTTCGTTGAAAACGTTGGGTGGGGATATTGCTGTCAATTCTATTAACGTTGCATCTGGCGACAGTTTGACATTGACGTCTGATAAAAATATAAGCGTTTCAAGCAGTGTTATAAACGCAGGTACCATAAATTATGTTGCGGCAAATGGCGTTGTTACATTTGCAAATACGGAAAATTCAGGATTGCTGAATGTAAATTCACAAAGTATAGAATTGGGCGCATTTGTGAACAAGGATGGTAATGCAGATTTTCAGGCGCCACAAGTTAGCGCATCCAGCATTTCAAATGCTGCGGGTTTGACAATTGCATCTGCTGAATCGCCGATTGATTTGTTAAATGTCACTGGGAATATTACAAATACAGCAGGTGTAATGAATATATATGCAGATACTGTTAATGTGACAGGACTTAATGTATCTGGTGGTGCGTTGAATTTATATACAGATACGTTGCTTGATGTAGGCAGTGTTTATGTGTCTGGTAATGTTAATCAGGGTGCTGTGACCGGTAATCTGAATTTGATAGATACACCACATGTCACAGCAGATAGTTTTACAGTTACTGGTTCTGTGATTGCAGATGCAGGTGATGTGTTATATTCTATCAGTGGACCTGTTGCGATTGGTAGTGCATCTGATAATGTTGTTGGTGGATTAAATGTTGCGGCGGGTGCGATAACAGAATTTAATGTTTTAAATGATAACAGTTTCTGGGCAGAAAATATCACAAATTCTGGTAATACGACTATTTCTGCAAATGGTATAACAGTTGATGCAAATATTGTTAATAACGCAGGGGAATTGGTGTTAAAGCCTGGTTCAGATGTTATTGTGGCAAATTCAGTAAATGCTAATGGTGGTACGGTAACGCTGACTGGTTTAGGAATAGAAGTTGCCAATGATTTTGTCGTAAATGGTATTTTAGGGCAGGGCGTATCAGATGCCAACGTAGACATACAGATGGACGATTATATTGTTGATGCATCAACGTTGCGGGTTGGCGGTATTTCCCAAGATGGCGAATTGCTGATAAAATCCAGTAATGTTCATGTTTATGGTGATGTTGTTGCGTCTGGATTGCGGTTCGCTGCCAACCCAGAAATCAATTGGATGAATATCGATATTACAGGTAATGTATCTGGTAATGTTGAATTTATTGGGTTGGGTAAAATGAATATTGGCGGCAATTATACATTTAATGATAATAGTATGTTAAATGTTGCTGTGTTGCCATACGGTACGGGTTCTAATTCCTCGAATATAAATTATTGGGCAAATATCAGTTTGAAAGATGATGCAACATTTGGTCAGGTTATCAGTTCGCCAGATGCTGCGCCATTGATTAGTATTGATGGTAAATTTATGTCTGATTTAGCAATCGAAGATTTGGGAAAATTAGATAGTCCTTTGCTGGAAAATGGTCAGTTTGGTATTGATGTGTTTGATATTGTTGACAGGGGTACTGCGATATGGCTGTTGCATGCAGAACAAGGTGTATATGATTTTGATACAGACATTAGAAATTTAAATGTAAAATTCTGTAATGCAGATGGTTCGATTTGTGTTCCGTACTTTAATGATTTAGATGCAAATAATCCAGATGGATTGCCGGCGTATGTATCTGTACGTGATACAGATGATGACGGCTTGGCAGACAGTTTGTATGTTGTGTTTGACAACCAGTTTGGTGGGCCTGTACAGGTGTTTAATATTCAGCCAATCGTTACACGTGCATCAAACAGCACCCCTGGGACACGATTTGCATCGGGTGTACTGGATGAATTGGTGGCAAGTAGATTAGAAAACCAAGGTTTCTTTTATAAAACACCGATAGAGGTTGTTCCGTTGCTGTTCCAAGATACTCTTTTTGCTGATGCTGGAACAGAATTGTATAATCGCATGGAAAATTATGTAACAACCCGTGACGGTTCTGCGTTGTCTAATTTTAGTTCTTTGTTTGAGAGTTACGAACTGGAACAAATTATGGCATCAATGGTATTAAATGAACATACAGTATTTCGTTCGTTTGAAGACAGATTGGTTGACGAATTTATATGGAATCGTAACCGCAGTTTGAATAAAACATGGTTTGATGTTGACTATGGTATGTTCTATCAAAATACTGTTGGTGGTGCCCATGCAGATGGTAATAGATTCAGTATTTCAGGTGGCTTTGATTGGCAAGAATCTAATACACTGATATTGGGGTTGATGGGACATGTGTCACACACAGAATCCAAGTTAGACAGAAGTATCGATTTAAGTTATGGAACTGTTTCACAGGCTGGATATGTTGATACATCTGTATCAGATACAAATGTTGGAATTGGTGGGTATATTTTAAAAACACTTGGTGAAAAATATCGTATGCATGCATCTGTTATGATAGATGTGCATGCATTTGATGTAACACGCAATCAAACGTTCATAGATGCGATTGATGGCAGTGGCACTGCATTCAGTATCATGTCTGAATTTGGGTTGTTGCATGATATATTAAATCAATATATTGTTGGCAATATCTATGCACGTGTTGGATATAACTTTGGTTTTGATATGACTGAACAATCCAATGGCAGTGACTATATGTACTTGCAGTCGGATGGATATTTTGCGTTAACACCAGGATATTCTGTAACTGCACAAAAACGTATTTATCCATCTGCATGGTTCCAGATTCGACCATACGCATCAATTGGTGTTGAATATGATGTATTGGGTGTGCCAGACACCGCAGAATATAAATTTGCATTATCAAATAAATTTTCTGAATATGGTGTTGAATTTAATCCATTGTGGGCGAATATTGGTGGCGGTATTGAAATGCTGTCTGCAAATGGGTTGCAGTTTGGTTTGGATTATCGTTATCAGTATAATTCAGATTTGCAATTACATAACATCAAGATATCAGGTTCATATCGTTTTTAAATTAAATGTCCCGTTTGGGACATTTTTTCTTGTTGATTTTTGATATGTGAAAATTTATCATATTTTTGAATCCAAAGGGATTTGGGTTCGGGACCGTAAGAAAGTCCGTAAATCAGTTGGTGTGTATTTATGATATATACCAAATCCGCAGGTATAATGTGCGGCACAAGATGTGCCTTTTTTATACCTTATCCCCGCTTGGTCGGGGGGCCACCAGTTATACAACAGGCGTTGTCCAAAGACTGGCGGGGTCATTCTGATTTATGATTTTCTTAACCCACCCGGCCGTCAAATTACTTTGGCGGTATATTTTTACATTAAAAAAATAACATTATGGGAATGTTTTTTTATTGATAATGTGAAAATATGTGCTATGAATAATCATGACCCTATTCAAGGGTTGTTATAAAAGGAGAAAATATGTCCAATACAAAACATTTGGCAGACTTGTTGAAAGTTTGCAGTATTTTGCCAGTTTTTGCAGTAATGCCGGCAATGGCAACCATTCCAGATGGTTATGTTGAGTCGGCAGAACAATCAATTAAAGCGCCTGTAAATATTGTCGGAGAAACGTATGAAAACAGTTATATTCGTTCTCCAGAAGGCACGGCTTTGGAATATCAAAATTTAACTAATTTGTATTTTTCTCATGGTAAACAAACGTCCACAATAAAAGATACTGTTTTCCGTAATAACAATACGGAAGTTGGTGGCGCGTTGGCTACTGCTGGTGGTGGAAATGTTGTGCCGGGGGAATTGGGCGGCAATCAAACAGAATTGTTTGTAGAAAATTCTTCTTTTATTGGCAATAGTGCATTGTATGATGCTGGTGCAATTGGAAATTATGGTTTCCTGACAATTGGCGAAGGGGTGGTATTTGAACAAAATGTAAGCGTAAATGGTTACGATACACCTGATTATATGGGTGGTGGCGCATTAGGTTTAGGGTCTTTGTCAACAACAATTATTGGTGAAGGTACCAAGTTTGTTGGAAATTATTCTGGAACTTACGGTGGCGCCATCTCAACACGCCGTTCTGAAAATGGTGACAACCATATTGCCAAGGCAGATATTCAAGGTGAATTTGAAGACAATGAGGCAAAATATCGTGGCGGTGCAATATTTAATACCTTCTATGTTGATAATGGTTTAGGTAAGGGTGCCGGTGTTACTGTTGACGGTGATTTTTACCGTAATAACGCAGGTGAATATGGTGGCGCAATTTATAATGATGGCACCAAAGATGTTGGAAATTTATCTGGTGGTGTAATGACGGTTAATAATTCTAATTTTAACTATAATACAGCAGGTAATGAAGGTGGTGCTATCTTTAATTCTGGCACAATGGATATCAACGGTGGTGAATTTGTTGGTAACAAGGCAGAAAATGGATATGGTGGTGCGATTAAAAATAATGGCACGATGACAATTACTGATGCTAATTTTTATGATAACATCGCATACGTAAATGGTGCGGTTGCAACATCCCGACAAGATGCAGTAAAAACAACAATTACAGGCGGACGTTTTGAAAACAATTATGCGTTGGCTGATGGTGGTGCGTTGAGCTTGTATAGCGTGGCAACAGTGGATGGTACATGGTTCGTTGACAATGCTGGTGGTATAGATAAACGAATCGATGGTACATCTTACAAGGGTGCATCTGATACAAACGGTGGTGGCGCATTGTTTATTGGTCAAAAGGGTAAGGCGACACTGAAAAACGTTCACTTTATTGATAATGAAACAAGTGTAAATGGTGGTGCAATACATGCGCGTCATTTCTTGTCTGATGGTGCATATCTGAATATTGATGTTGCAGAATTTGATGATAATGAAGCAGCAAAGCATGGTGGTGCGATTTCAAATATTTATAGCGGCCATGTTAATATTTCAAACGCAACATTTACATCGAATGATGCAGGTGAATTTGGTGGTGCCATTTATAATGGTGTTGGCCTGAACTGGGACAGCAGTACATCTGATTGGTCATCTGGTGATGGTACAATCAACTTTACCAATGTTGAATTTAGAGATAACAAAGCCGGTAAAAACGGTGGCGCAATCTATAATGATACACTGGGTACAATGACATTTGCAGGCGTAAATACTTTTGCTGATAACAGAAGAAATGCTGGTAATTATGTTGCTGCAAATGATATCCATAATTTGGGTAAGATCAGTGTCGTATCAGGTAAAACAACATTGTCTGGTGGTGTAACTGGTACAGGTACATTTACCATTGATAATGGTGCAGAACTGTATATCGGTTCGTCAAATATTGAACAATCAGAAATTGTAATTAACGGTACAGTATTTGCGGATGTCTTGACAGATGGTTCTGCGGCATACATTGACCGCGCAGACAAGGCAGAAAATATCCGTGAAAACAATGGTGGTACATACGCCAAGTTGTTGGGTAATGTTACAGGGGATGGTTCAATAAACCTGAACGTTGGTTCTGTTGGTACATATGAAATGTTCAGCCAGGCAAATGATATTGAAATCAATGCGGGCAAGGCATACAATGTAACTGTTGATGGTAAAAATGTTAATGTTGCACTGAAATCTGTTGAAACATTGGCTGGTGACACAGGTATGTCACAACGTGCTGCAGGTGCAATCAGCAGTTTGGCAACATCGTCCGACAGAAATATCCAAATGGTATCGTTGGCTGCACAAAAGTTGCTGAATTCTGGTGATGAGAATGCAATCGCACAGATTGAACAAGAAACAGCAAAACTGAACCCAGAAGATAAACCTGTTACACAATCTGTAACAACATCTTTGAATAACCAAGTATTGTCACTGACAGCAGGTCGTATGTCTGGCGGTGCACCAATGATTGGCCGTTCTGGTGGTGATAATGGTGAAAGTGGCTTCTGGATGCAGGGATTGTATAATCAATCAAAATCTGGTTCTGCATTTGATGGTAAAACACGTGGATTTGCACTGGGTGCAGATACATTGGTTGCAAACAAATACACATTAGGTTTGGGTTTTGCATACAATAACACAGATGTATCATCTGGAACACGTGATACTGAAATCGACAGTAAAACATTGTTCTTGTATGGTCAGTATAAGCCAAATAAATGGTTTGCAAATGCAACACTGGCATACACAATGTCCGAATACACAGAAAACACTGATCCATTTGGTGTTGCAATCGCAAGTACATACGATGTTGATGCGTATGGTGCACAGTTGATGGCGGGTTATGATTTCGCAACTGGAATCACAACAGAAATGGGAATGCGTTATCTGCATATCGCACAGGAAGAATATAATAACGGTGTGAACACTGTTGCAGAACAAGATACTGATTTCTTGACTGCAGTGGCCGGTTTGAAATATTCGTTCTATGTCGAAACAGAAAACATGTTAAAGTTCCGTCCAGAACTGCGTGCGGCGTTGACATATGACGTTGTAAATGATGATAATCACGCAACAGTTATGTTGCCAAGTGTTGGTACATCATATAACGTTGACGGCAAAGCATTGAACAAACTGGGTGGTGAATTTGGTATCGGTTTGACTGCTGAATATAAAGAAATGGAATTCAGCATAATGTATGATTTGGATGTTCACGAAGATTATACATCACAAACAGGTATGATTAAATTCCGTGGCCGTTTCTAAAAAAAAGTCCCCCATTTGGGGGATTTTTTTTATTTGTTTATGCGGCTTGTTTGATGTTGATTTTGATACTGCGTATATATTTGCGTAATTCATCGATTGGAACCATTGTGCCGTCTTGTTTTTGTGCAGACCAGTAATCCCATCCGTTAAAGCTGACACTGCGTTGTAGTTTTGCTGCCATAACGTGAATTGATGCCTTGCCGTATAATTGGTGTGTTAATTGGCCGTCCTGGGTTATCATGACACGTTCGCCACGTGGACTGACCAGTGTTTGGCCGGTATATAATAAACCTGCATCAATTAATTCTTTGAATGCGACACGTACTTCTTCACGTTTTGGTTTTGTGACTTCGATATCTGTTAAATCAATTGGCGTTATGTTTGCAATACGATTACGGGCAGCCGTGACATACGTTTCATCTTGTTCGATACCGATAAATTGACGCCCCAGTTCAATTGCGGCCGCCGCAGTTGTACCAGACCCCATAAATGGATCCAAGATAATATCGCCTGGCTTTGTTGATGCCAATATTACACGATGCAATAAATCAAGTGGTTTTTGTGTGTTATGCAGACTTTTCCCGTTTTCGTCTTTGATACGTTCTTCGCCCAGGCAAATGTTTAAATCCCAATCAGAACGCATCTGTTTGCCGCCATTTAACTTTTTCATTGTTTCATAGTTAAATGTGTACTTGCCTGTTTTTGTTGGTGTTGCCCAGATTAACGTTTCGTGTGCGTTTGTAAATCGTGTTCCACGAAAGTTTGGCATTGGATTTGTTTTGACCCAAACAATATCGTTTAAAATCCAAAAGCCCATATCTTGCAGCATTGTGCCAACACGGAAAATGTTATGATAACTGCCAATTGTCCACATGGCGCCATTTGGTTTTAAAACACGTTTGCATTCTGATAACCACATGCGTGTGAATTCGTCATACTGTTCAGATGATTCAAACGAATCCCACGAATCACGTACAGCACGTGCGGCTGTTTGGTCTTCGGGGCGGTATAGTGTTTTGGCGCCCAGTTGTAAATTATATGGTGGGTCTGCGAAAACAGCATCGACAGATGCGTCTGGAATACTCCGCATGATATCGATACAATTACCCAACAAGATTTGATTCAGGTATTTTTTCATCTCTCCGCTGTCCCTGTGATATATATTTTACCATATTTTGTGGTGTAAAAATTTTGCCTGGATAAAAAAAATTAAAATAAAGCACTTGATTTTTTATAAAAGTGCAATTTTTTTACATTGAATTTATAACTTGCCAATGATGGATTTGATTGCTAACCTATACCAGTATGAGATGTCCATATTGTAATTCTACTGATAGTCGTGTAACAGACTCGCGTCCTGATATCGAGGATGCAATTATTCGCCGCCGCCGTGTTTGCGAACAGTGTGGGGCAAAATTCACAACTGTTGAACGTATTCAGATGCGTGATTTAATGGTGCGCAAAAACAGTGGCAAATTAGAAGCGTTTGATCGTGAAAAATTGCGCCGCAGTATTAAGTTGGCATGTCGCAACCGTGATGTTGGTGATGAACAGATTGAAAAATTAGTAACATCAATCCATCGCCGTCTGGAAACAGAAAGTCCGGATGAAACAGTTACCAGTGCCATGGTTGGTCAAATGGTATCTGATTCTTTATTAAATTTGGATCCGATTGCGTTTGTGCGTTTTGTTTCCGTATATCGTAAGTTTTCACGTATATCTGACTTTAAAAAGATTATCGATAAAATCCCAGAAGATGACGATGATGCAATTGTATGTAAATTGCCCAAGACTTCGCTGTTCTGATACGATGAAAAAGATATTTGCATTTTTTATTGCTTTATTTATTCCGCATGTTGTGTGGGCGCTTGAATTGCCCCAGGTTTTAACAGACGTTGATGCCAGTTTGTATCAACAAATATTTATTTTGCAGGACAAAGAAAAAATAAATACTGCGATAAATGTCCAAGGTCAAATTGCAGATAATCTATTGATGAACGAGGTTTTATATCAAAGATATATTTCTGACACATATCACACACGTGGTCGTGAAATTGCGGCATGGATGGACCGATATTATGATATGCCTGGGGCCAAACGGATGGAAAAATTGGCAAAGATAAAACAAGCATCTGTGCGCAAGGCGTCTGTGCCAAATATGATAAGTGGTTCTGAATCGATTGACACTGCCCAGTCTGAAACATGGACTGCAAAAAAATATTCTGGCAAGGCAGATAAAAAAATTAACGAATTCAAACGTGCGATTCGCAGTGGTTCTACCAAAATTGCCCGTCAGATACTGGAAGACAAATCGTTTAAAAAAAGTTTAACAGAATCAGACTATGGTCGTTTGGCGGGTCGTTTGGCGTATTTGTATTATACAAATGGCGAAATGGAATTGGCCAAGAAATGGGGCTTTGTTGCATCTGATGCAAAATCTGAATATGGTTTATGGGCGATGGGACTGCTGTATTTCAAGGAAGAAAATTACATAGAATCGCAAAAGTATTTCAGTCGAATTTTAGAATTGCCACAAATCAACAACGCCCGCAAGACCGAGGCTGCGTTTTGGGCGGGTCGTGCCGCAGATTTCAAGGGTGATCGTGAAAATGCAAAACGTTATTGGCGAATCGCTGCAACGTATCCGATGGCGTTTTATGGTGCGTTATCTGCAACGATGTTGGGGCAACAGCCGAAATATGAATTCTTTGATAATCAGGCAACAGATGAAGATATTGCAGAATTATTAAATACCAAGTACGGAAAAATGGCACTGGCGTTGTTACAGGTCGGACGCAAGGACAGGGCCGAAGAATATTTAAAATATTTAATAACGCCCAAGGCATCTGACAGGACCTTGCATGCGGTTAATTCGATTGCGTCTGAATACGGTTTGCCACGTGTGTCAATTCAGTCTGCCAGTGTTATCAAGGACCGTGGAATTTTAGAAATTGATGATGATATTATATATTCTGCGCAATATCCGTTGCCAGATTGGGAACCGCTGGGTGGCTGGTCAATTGACAGGGCGCTGTTGTTGGCAATCACCAAGCAAGAAAGTAATTTCAGAACAACCGCCAAGTCTGGCGCAGGCGCAAATGGCGTAATGCAAATTATGCCAAGTACCGCCAAACGTGTCGCACGTGCAAACAAGGTTGATCTGTCGCAAATGGATATGTCTAATCCAGAACATAATATGTTCTTGGGTCAACAGTATATTGTTGATTTATTACAGCACCAAAACATTGAAAATAATATTATAAAAATGCTGGCGGCGTATAATGCAGGGATGGGAACGATGGTAAAATTTGAAAAAGATTTTTATACATACGACCCGCTGTTGTATATTGAAAGTTTTCCTGCATACGAAACCCGCAGTTATATCAAGCGTGTAATGTCAAATTTATGGTTGTATCGTGCCAGATTGAATCAGCCACTGACATCAATGCGTGAATTGGCGCATGGTAATTGGCCACTGTATAACAGCGAAGATGCATACGTACAACAGCAAATAAGACAACGTATGATGATATAGGCGGGACAAGTGTAAGTGGAAAGTGTTTGCATAATTTTAATATGTAACATAGCAAAAATAATTCCACCACTAACCACTTGCCCGCCACTTGTTCAAGATTTTCTTATTGAAAAAAAATATTCTTTCTAATAAAATACAAACGGAACTGACAGGGATGTCGGTTCGGGCTGTCGAAAGCCTACCTAAAAGCAGTGTTGTTGAACGCTGAATCCGTCAACAAGACGCGTTGGCGTCTTTTATTATCCCCACCAGTTTGGTCGGGGAGCCGTCAGTGTATACAACAGGGTTTCCCGAAGACTGGCGGAGTCTTTCTTTTAGGAGATTTTCGAACTTCCCGACCGTCACTTCCGTTTGACGGTTTATTTGTATGGGATGTGACAGTACGCAAGGAATTGTTTTTTGTTTGTTTTTCCGACAACCACCTTGAAACTGTCGAAGAAAAAAGAAGGTCTTGTGTACTGTCCGCATCCCACCATTATGACAAAGGGAATTAAGCAGGCGTATTTAATATGCGGGGAATGTGGGTTATTTTTTGTATAATGTTTGTGTCTGTGGCATTGGCAGAAGACGATTTTACATTCAGTGAAATCGGACACGCATTATGCGGATATAATCAGTTTATGTATAATTCTGTATGTTATGATTATGATGACCCCAGTGCCGCAACAGCATGCAAGGCCACATACGGTTCTGCATGTTTAAACAGTTTTATTTATACCAGTGATGAATTAGATGGGCATTATCCGTTTGCTGTGGCGTATGGGAATATTGGGCATGCGGTTGGAAATGTGTACACTGCGGGCGGTACATGTGATGGTATTGCGGCGTATGGTTCTGCGTGTTTGAACAGTTTTATTTATACCAGTGATGAATTAGATAAACATTATCCGTTTGAAATTGGGTTCAGTAATGTTTCTTATACGCTAAATAATTATGCCAACAAACTGGAACAAGATTGTCTGGGGACGATGGATGGTTATTACACAATGAATATGAGTCAGTATTCCAAACTGGTTGATTCCAAATGTGCGGATGGTTCATCAGAATACGAAATATTAAACGATTGCCAGAATATCGACATGTCGATTGCGGATGCATCTGACACCCGTTCGCCCCTGCTTCCAGATAATATGATGTGTGCGGTGTTATGTAATTCTGGTTCTGTATACAGCAGTACTGGGGCGTGTTTGGAATACTGTCATGTAAACGGCCAGCAAAAGCGTTTTCATATAATGCGTGACGGCACGCACATTGAATTTCCATTATGGGCGGATGCGTTAACGACACCTGCCGTGCATATTCAGTTCGAAGATAAAACAGTGTGTCATTTGAACCTGACCACAGATGTCAAGAAAGACGCACTGGGGATAAAATATCAAGATACGGTTTATTACAGTACAAAATAAGTCAAAGGGGGAAAAATGAAATATTTATTGACCATTATAATGTTATGCGTGACATTTGCATCCTATGCGAACGAAACGAATACGATATGCGACACAACCAAGGCGGTTGTTCTGGTCTTGCACAAGGACAAGGATGGGACCGTTACTGAAAATGCAGACAATCACTGGGCGGTAACTGTTGGATATGACACGTTAAGTGGCGGCGCCTATGACGGCAGTGGCAATAACGTTGTAACAGGCATTGTGTCGTGCAGTGAATTATCTGTTAAATCTGCGGCGGATGGTTCCAGTTATGATGGTGGCACGGCAGAATTTGGTGATGCGAACACATTTGCCAAAATGCGTGCAACAAATCGTGGAACAAAATGCTGGTGCAAAATGGAAGGTCCCATGACGTCATTTTGGGTATATATAAATGAATACGCAGATACAGAAACATGCGCATCAGAATGTACAACGTATTGTGCCAACGGCTTTGCGACCAATACGCAAATGGGGAACGGTCGATACGTCCGCAACGCCCTGATAGATGCAGTGTGGTAAGTGGAAAGTAGTGGCAGAAATATCCTGCCCCCCTGTGTGGGGCGGGTCGGAAAAAGGAACAAAAACTTTGTCATTCCCGCGCAGGCGGGAATAGGGACCAAGCAGTGCGAGTGAAACGAGCCAAAAAAAGTGTAAGTGTTGGCATAATAAAAATAAAAAACCAAAGGAAGGAAAGACGATGAAGAAAATACTGATAATGATGATATGTGTATTGGTACCATGTGTTGGTGGTGCGTTGACCATGTGTGTCCGTGATTCTGCGATGGTTGTGTCACTGGATTCTGCGGTTGGCGGTTCTGGATATAAACATAATGCATCAGAAATGGTTTGGTCTGCGACATTCCCGTACGGAACAATATATGGCGAAGCGACCTGTTTATCTGCCGCAGATGGCACCCCCAGTGAAAATACCATGGGTGTGTACACGAATTCTAATGGGGAAATGTTGCCACGTGGTGATGTATTTACCCAGCGTTTGGATGGTGGCTATTGCTGGTGCAGGATGACACACCCTGCGTCTTCGCGTTGGGTGTTCCTCGCCTCGTATTCCGCTTCGTATTGTGCGTCCGGTTGTGCTGGCTACTGCGGTAGCGGCGCCCGGAATGGCGCCGCTCTGCGGTCCGGGTTGTTCGGGTCGGTCGGCAAATGATGTGTCGGAAATGGGTCCCATGGCAAAAACGGAGTTTTTGTTATGGGCTGCCTGACAGCGTCAGGCCGTAATGCGCCCGCGGCGGCAAACAAGGTTTGGCGCCGCGGGGGATAACCCGCCCCCCGTGG
>JAGBCZ010000014.1 GCA_017937735.1 Alphaproteobacteria bacterium
CTCATCAACTTCACGTTTGATTTTTTTCATGGACCACTCCTTTTTTTTAGACATTTAATCAGTGAAAACGGGCATCAGCCACCAACTTGTACATCCATAATATCCCCCTTTGTTCGGTCAATATGATTATAATTTATTTCTCTTAAGCGAGCAAGCCAAAATAATCCCGCCACCAATCAGCATTAACCCAGACAACATCTGTCCCATGGTCAATCCCCATGATGTTAGGAATCCGATATGTGCATCCGGTGCACGAAATTGTTCGCAAATCATACGGAACAGGGCATATAATATCCCCATTATTCCTGCGATTGCCCCTGGGCGGTTGCGCAGGCCTGTAAATCGATACAGGCAATACATTATTATGAACAGTAATATTCCTTCGCTGGCGGCTTCGTACAGGGGACTGGGGTGACGTGGAATTGTTGTGTTGCCATTAAACACAACACCCCAAGGTGCATCTGTGGCGCGCCCCATGACTTCTTGGTTAATAAAGTTTGCGATGCGACCAAAAAACAGACCGATTGGCGTAACCACAGCCATCAAATCCAATAATGCCCACGGATTTTGTCTTTGCTTACGTGCGAATAAAAAGATTGCAATAATAACGCCCAGCAGACCGCCGTGAAAGCTCATCCCGCCATGCCAAACGGCGAATATTTCCAACGGATGTGACAAAAAATATCCCAGATTATAAAACAGTACATACCCCAGTCGCCCGCCGACAATAACCCCAAACACAATTGCTGTCAGCAAGTCATCTGTCTGTTGTTTGGACAGTTTTACCACGCTGTCAGATTTTCGTGTCAGGTATTTAAACAAACAATATCCGCCAACGAACCCAGCAATGTATGCCAACGCATACCATCTGATATCCAATCCAAACACGGAAAAAGCAACCGGTGAAATCGGGTTAATTATGATTGCCATTACATATTATTCTTTTGCAGATGTACAATACCGTGCGATTAATTCTTGTTGTACAACAATTGCATCTTTGATTCGTTTGATACGTGCAGCATCTGGGTATTTACTGTTTTCTTCATCTTGTAATTGTTTTTCCAATTTTTTTAATTGTTCTGGAAAACTTGCAATTGTTGCCTGCGCACGCCGTGTGCTGCTGAATGCGACAGCGGCATTATATGCCCCGCGTTGAAATTGGCGTTTAGTGTCTGGATTTCCTTTCATTTCAAGCACCTTTTTTTATTACAGTTTTTATCTTGAAAACACTTTTTATTTTATTATATATTTATCAAAAGACAAGGAGAAATACAAAATGGCAACACGTAAATCAGTAGTTAGGGATACCACTGCAAGAACTGTTGGTGGAATTGATTTGTACTTAAAGCGTATATTTGCGTTAATGTTTGGTGCGGTTGGTGTGACTGCGTTGGCGGCATATATGACGATTTGGGGCGGGGGACTGCAATACTTGTTTAATTTTAATACAGGTGGCATGTCTGCATTATATTATATTTTATTATTTGGTGGTCTGGCATTATCAATCTGGGCCCAGGTTCGTGTATTTAGTATGAAGCCAATGACAGCGGGCTTGTTGTTAATGCTGTATGCGGTATTGATTGGCGTTACAATGACACCGTTAATTGCGGTTGCGTTGTCTGTAAATCCAGCATCAATATTGATGGCATTTATTGTCGCAGCCTTGATGTTTGCATGTATGGCGATGTTCGGTTACAAGACAATCAAAGACCTGTCGTTTATGGGTATATTTTTGATGATGGGTATGATTGGTTTGATTATCATTGGTCTGTTATCTTTCATTTGGCCAACAATGTTGGGCGGTGCGTTTGGCACAGTTGTCTGCTTTGTTGGTGTGTTGGTGTTCGCATTGTTCACGGCATACGATATGCAGAATTTAAAACGTGCGTATGCGTACGTTGGTGACGGCACCCAGCAAAATCAGTTGGCAGTATTGGGCGCATTGCATTTATATATATCATTTGTTGCAATGTTCCAGTATTTGTTAAGTTTGTTTAATCGTGACTAAAAAAAGTGGGGAAAAAATGGCATATAAAATTGACAAGACAAAATGTATTGGTTGTGGCACATGTATGGGTATTTGTCCTGTTGGTGCAATCAGTATGGGCGCAGACGGTAAATGTGTAATTGACGCATCAAAATGTATTTCGTGTGGTACATGTGCGGCTGTTTGTCCTGTTGGCGCGATTGGGCCAGATAATATGTAAAAAAAATCCCCAGTTGGGGATTTTTTTTATCGAGTATTCATTTGTAAATAATTTTCAATTTCCTGTATGCGTTTCTGCTTTTTTTCAATTTTTTGCATGTTTTTTTTCGTTTTTTCGCAACGAAGCAGTGTGTCTATGTTACGAAGCAAGCAATCTCTTTCAACCTGGTAATTAATTTTCTTTGCATGCTTTTCTTTTTCTTCAAATTGTTCAATTATGTAATCCAGTTCGTATATGGTGCGTCTGACTTGTCTGGCACGCACGGAAAGATGTCTTCCTGCTTTGACATTTTGTTCCAAGCGTCTGATTTCATTTTTTATTGATAATATATCTGATTCCGTTTCTTTTCTGTCCATATAAGAGCAATCTTCGCTGTCCAGGTATTCGTTCAAGAAATTTACTTCGGAATTTAATTTTTCTATACGATCTGTTGCCTCATTAGCATCACGGACTTTCTTTTCCAAAATATTACTGCGTGCCAATAACATCATACACAAGAATCTTGCCATCTCTGGTGATTTACTGTTCATCAACTTCATGCCACAACTCCTTTGGTTCAACCCAACACACTATTTATATAATATAAAATAATTTTTTTGTCAATATCTGTGCGTAAAAAAAGTCGGGGCGAACCCCGACCTTTTAATCTTGAATATTATTGTTCTGCACGTGTAAATGCGCCGTGATCTAACATATCACGAACCGCAAAGTGTTTTACTTTTTTTGCAGATGTTGATGGTAATTCTTCTTCGGTGATTGCAAAGTGTTTAACCCACTTGTATTGTGCAATCGCCAAATTAGATTTTTTCAGCAACATTGCAACACGTGCAACTGTTACACCTGGTTTAACCTGGAATACTGCAAATGGGACAGTTTTATCCTTGATTACATATTCAAAAACAGCCGCATTTAAAATTTCATCGTTTTGCATATACAGGTCTTCCAGTTCGTCTGGATAAACGTTTTTACCGCTGTCCAGAACGATAACTTGTTTCATACGTCCTTTTACTTGCAAACGGCCATATTTATCCAAGCAACCGATGTCACCTGTTTTAAACCAACCGTCTTCGAACGCTTCTGCGTTTGCTGTATCATTTTCAATGTATCCTGGCATAACCATATTTCCACGAACCCAGATTTCACCAACGCCGTGTTTGTCGGGATTGTGAATTTGGATTTCGTTACCCAATAATGGTCCTGCATAATACATAGAACCGTTGGCACGGCGAAATGCAAAGTTAAAGTTTGCGGGTCCTGTTGTTTCTGTTAATCCATAGCAGTCCCCAACAACAAATCCCATCTTTTCATAGAATTTACGAATTGATGGTTTTAATGTTGCGCCCGCAGACACCAGTACCTTGGTGTTTCCGCCAAATGCATCATGCACAGGTTTTGTAACCTTGTCCACAATCACGCCCAGCCCGATTGCGCGTAATATCTTGCGCATTGCAACAACAACACGCATCAGTGTCCAGACGTGTTTGTCTTTGGCAGTGTCTACGATTTTCTTATAGAACACTTCCCAAATACGTGGAACGGCAGGGATAACTTCTGGTTTATATTGTTTAAAGTCTTTGATAAATTCCTGTGGTTTTAATACTGGTTGCAGCAACAGTTTCCCCTGTAACGCAATTGGTGCGATAATGTTAATTACCACCCCATATATATGATACAGTGGCAAGAATCCATAAAAAGTATACCCCGGCAGGATAACGTCTTTATAGAACTGTGCGCCATCACATAATGACAACAGGTTTTCATGTGTCAGTCCAACAACCTTTGGGTTACCGGTTGAACCAGACGTAAATGACAACTGTGCAATATCGCTGCGTTCAGTGTCACACATTACGAATTCGTTTTCGTCTGTATCGTCAATATTTTCAATATCAAACATTTCACATGGTGCATCTTCTATGAAATAGTGTTTTTGCGCCAATGTCAGTTTACAGTTTGTACGCTTCATCATATTGATATGTTCAGTCGTCTGCAAACCTGTATCCAACATCAGTGCCTTGGCACCTTGGGATGTAATTGCAAAGTATGTACGCAAAAAGTCTGGTGTGTTGCCAGATAAGATTGCGACAGTATCGCCTTTTTTGATTTTGAAACGTTTTGCCAACAGTACAGCACGTTGTTTCACTTTTTTTAACAAATCTGCATAGGTTTCATTTTGTCTGACAAAGAAAATACCGTCTTTGTTCCGCAAACACATATCTTGCAGCATTTCATATATATTTTTAGCAATCATAATAATGCCTTTGTTAAGTTAAGTTTTTATATATACCACCACGGTACATACAACAATGAATATACTGATATTTTATAAGAAAAACAACCTAAAACTATCGATTCGAAAAACTATGAAAAAATCAAGATATAGTGTCGAATCGTTAATTTTTAATCAATATTTTGTGAAAAACGTGCTTTTTCGAATCGTGAAATCCGGTTTTCTTGACACAAAACAGATATTGGTATTAAACAGCCGATTCTGTTTATCTGCTGTAACAGGCAGAAAATCCCCTTTCTTAAAAGTAAAGCGAAAAATGCAAAAAAATTACACTTTTCTATATTGTCATGAATTGTATAAAACTATATATTGTTATCAAATCAACAAAATAATCACTATATGTTGTGTTTTTACAAGAATTGGAGTATTTAAGATGTCAGAAACACAAAATGAAATAAAAATTCAAATTACACCAACACTTACCACACGTCTGGTTGCTGTACAAAAGCGCAGCGGGGAAACAGTTCCTTTTGATGCAAAAAAGATTTACGAGGCGATTAAAAAGGCTGTGGCTGTTACAACAGAAATTTCAGATGTCGCTGTGGTTCAGGTTACACAAGATGTATTAAAAAGACTGGATGCGAAATTTGCCGACAAAACACCAAGCGTGGAAGATATCCAAGATATGGTTATCCAGACGTTAATGGATTCCCGTGCCTACAAAACAGCCGAGGCATATATTATTTACCGCCAGAAACGTACAGAAATTCGTGAATCAATGGTTGATGCTGTCGAAGTTATCGAAGGTTATGTTGGTGGTTCAAACTGGCGTATCAAAGAAAATGCAAATGTCGGATATTCAATCGGTGGACTGATTTTGCGTACCAGTGAACGTGTTACTGCAGAATATTGGTTGAATCTGTATCCACGTGCCATTGCTGATGCACACAGAACCGCTGCGATTCATGTTCATGACTTGGGCTGGTTGACAGGTTATTGTGCTGGTTGGTCACTGCGTGAATTATTGTACGAAGGATTTAACGGTGTCCCAGGTTACCTACAATGTGAACCTGCAAAGCACATGGCGACTGCGATTTCCCACATGGTAAATTTCTTGGGTACATTGCAGAACGAATTTGCGGGCGCCCAGGCATTTTCATCTGTTGATACATATTTGGCACCATATGTTCGCATTGATAATCTGTCGTATGCAGATGTTAAAAATGCGATGCAGACATTGGTATTTAACTGTGCTGTTCCATGTCGTTGGGGTACACAAACACCATTTATCAACTTTACATTTGACTGGACATGCCCAACAGATTTGAAATCACAACGTCCATTTGTTGGTAAAAAGCAAGTTGACTTTACGTATGGCGACTTGCAGGCAGAAATGGATATGATTAACAAGGCGTTTATCGAAGTTATGACCGAAGGTGACGCAATGGGTCGTCCATTTACGTTCCCAATCCCAACATATAATATTACGCCAGATTTCCCATGGGAACACCCAAATGTAAAGCCTTTGTTTGAATTGGCGGCGAAATATGGTATTCCAAATTTCCAGAACTTTTTGAATTCAGACTTGAATCCAACAGACGTTCGTTCGATGTGCTGTCGCTTGCGCTTGGATGTTCGTGAATTGTTAAAACGTGGTGGTGGTCTGTTTGGTTCTGCGGAAAAGACGGGTTCAATTGGTGTTGTTACAATTAACTTGGCCAGACTGGGGTATATCCACCGTGGTAATCGAGATGGCCTGTTTGCAGAATTGAAACGTCTGTTGGATTTGGGACGTGACAGTTTGGAAATCAAACGTGAAATTATCTCTAAAAACATGGAACGTGGACTGTATCCATTTACGAAACGTTACCTGGGTGATTGGAGTCATCATTTCTCGACCATTGGTGTAAACGGTGCAAACGAAATGGTTCGCAACTTTACAGGGGACAAAGAAAACATTGCAACCCCAATGGGCAAGAAATTAGTATTGGATGTAATGGACTTTATCCGTGAAAACCTGGCAAACTTCCAAGAACAAACAGGCAACCTGTATAATTTGGAAGCGACCCCAGCCGAAGGCTGTTCATATCGCTTTGCCAAAACGGACGTCAAGAATTTTCCAGATATCATCACGGCTGGCACCAAAGATGCACCATATTACACAAATTCAACACAGTTACCAGTAAGTTATACAGACGATCCGTTTGTTGCACTGGAACACCAAGAAGAATTACAGCGTAAATACACTGGTGGTACAATGTTGCACTTGTATATGGGTGAACCTGTATCCAGTGGTGATGCCGCCCAGAAGATTGTGCGCACGATATTTGAAAATTACAAGGTGCCATACATGACACTGACACCAACATTTTCAATCTGTCCAAAGCATGGATATCTGCCGGGCAAACATGAATTCTGTCCAAAATGCGATGCAGAAATGGGCGCAAATCAGAATATACAAGAATAAAAATCACAATAACAAATAATAATGTCAAAACTATACTAGGGGAGGAATTAAACATGACAAACAATGCACAAAGAACGCCTTGCGAAATTTTTTCAAGATCGATGGGCTTTATCAGGGCTGTATCAAACTTTAACATTGGTAAATATTCTGAATTCTGCGAACGTAAAACATTTACAGAAGCAAACAGTTTATCCGCAGGTGCGCGTCACAGTGAATTGTTAAAACGTGCGGCCTAGTAAAATGCGTGAAGTTCAAATTGGGGGATTGGTTCCGTTCACCACAATCGACTATCCCGGAAAACTGGCGGCAGTATTTTTCTTGGTTGGTTGTCCATTACGGTGTACGTATTGTTCCAATCCCCATTTATTATCAGTTGGTGATGGCGAATACGATCCAAATCGCATGATGGAATGGCTGACACAGCGTATTGGCAAACTGGAAGCGGTCGTTTTTTCCGGTGGCGAAGCCTTGATGCAGGGTGATACAGCGATTGAATACATGCGTGATGTTCGTGCATTGGGATTTAAAATTGGGTTGCATACAAACGGTTTTTACCCAGAACTGTTAAAACGTGCATCTGAATACGTTGATTGGATTGGGCTGGATTTCAAGGCAACCCGTGACAAATATCCCGATTTAACAGGGCAACATATTGCATACGACAATATGATACGTTCATTGGATGTATGGCTGGCCACTGGTAAAGAATTTGAGGTTCGTATCACATGTGACCCACGATATGTGTCTGTTGCAGATTTATACGAAATCGCAGATATATTGTCGGGCAGGGGGGTAAAGAATATTGCGATTCAAAAGTATATCCCACACTTTGAAGATGCATCCAACCCGACCACAGATGCCATGCGTAATCAGTTCTTTGTGGACAAGGAATTGCGTGAAAAATTGGATTCAATGTTTGAATCTGTCACATGGCGTGAATAACCGTTTCAGGAAGCAAACACCCCCCCCTCAGGGGGTGTTTTTTATTGATTTAAATGTTACACTGCTGTATTCTTTTGTTCAGAACAGTGATAGATAGTAATGTAAAAATAAACAAATACATTGTATGTAATAGATGTGTATCTACGCATCGAAATCATGGATAATATAAGGGTTTAAAAATGTTTCGCAGAAAAAATAATAAAGTAACTGTTATAGAAAAACATATACTAACTGATATTTCATCTGTTGTTAAGTATGTATCTGATGATAAACTGGCAATTTTATTACGTGATAAATTTTTTGAGTACACAGGTAAACTGCCAACAGAAACGTTGAGTACATTTAATGAAAAAATTATATGGTCTGGTATGTTTGATGTCACGCCATTAAAAATTATGTGTGCTGATAAATATACAGTGCGTCAGTATGTTTCAGATACGATTGGTGAAAAATATCTAATAAATTTAGTTCGTCAATTTGATAACTTAAATGATTTTGATTTTCAATATTGCCGAACAATTTTGTATTAAAATACAGTGAAGGCAGTGGAAAGGTGTTACTGTGTCAGGATAAGAACAGTTTGAATCTTGAATATATAAAATCTGTAATGCGAGGTTGGGTAATTGATGAATTTTGGCTACATTATTTCGAGATGCAATATAAAGAATCTGCCAAGAAATTTATTGTTGAAGATTTTATAGACACCAAGATAGAATATAAATTGTGGATGTTCCATGGCAAGTGCCAGTTTATAAAAATTGAGATAATGAATGAATTTGCTGAAAATGGCAAGCCCAATAATCAGTATGGTAAATATTTTACACCTGATTGGTTGCCAACTGATTTTAAGACTGTCGGTCAAGAACCAAACTTTGAAATTAAAAAACCTAAACGTTTACAAGAATTATTGTCTTGTGCAGAAAAACTATCTGCGCCATTTGATTTTGTGCGTGTAGATTTTTTTGAAACAAATGATGGTGAATTAAAGTTTGGTGAATTAACTTTTACCCCGGCTGCAGGACGCGTGCACTTTATGCCAGAAGATAAAAATCTAGAATTTGGCAAATGGATAAAAATGCCAGAACGCGATAATCAAGGATTTGCAATTAGATAAAAAATCCCCGAAATGGGGATTTTTTATTTGTTGATAACCTGTAATGACTGTAATCCATTACGACACAACTTTGCGTATATCGGCGTGTCCAACCCGAACAGTTTTATCAATTCACGTGGCGGATTAGTACAGAACAAATCGTATTCTGTGATTATGCCATCTTTGATTGTTTTTATCAGTCCGCTGGGTAATTGCCTCTGACCAATACAAGACGATAAATATACCCAGCACTCATCATTTTCCCCCAGATGTTCCAGCGCCAAATATCGTGCATACAAATTTAACGTCAGGTCTGCCTTGGTGCCGTCTTTGGTCCATGGTGAACCGCCACCAATTGGTGATGCAGTTGAATAAAAATCACATGCCAATTTGCGACCTGTTATGCCACAATCTGCGATTGATGAGTGGTATGTATAAATACCTGTGCCGTTCACGATAATATTTTCTGGCACTTGCCCCAATGTGTCAATGACAAGTGGGTGCAAATCATGATGCCCCAACATTGGTATCGCAATAATTGCAGTCTTGATTTTGCCATGTTCATCAACTGTAATCTGTGTTTTTATATCCAGTCCCAAATCATCAGATTTTTTTGCCAAATCATACAGCACACGATTTAGTTTTCGTGCCAGATATAATTCCAGGTTGATGTTGTCGGCCCCATGACAGGCATATCCAACAAAGACCCCTTGGTCACCCCATCCTGTTTCAACGCCACAGTTTATGTCTGGCGATTGCACACCAATTAAATTGATGACGTTTATTTTATTGATATCGATGGCGTATTTGCCCCACCTGGATGCGTATTGTTCGTCATATCCGATTTCACGCAGTGCAGATTTAACATATTCTGTTACGTTTGATAATTCTACATTACCTGTGATTTCACCGCCCAAGACAACAGTGTTATCTTTGACCATAACTTCGACCGCATATTTAACAGAACTATCCATTTCAATCATTCGGTCCAAGATATAAGATGAAATATAATCGGAAATTTTATCTGGGTGCCCCAATGACACCGCTTCTGCAGTTTTTAACATTTTAAAACTCCTGTTTTAGTCCATTGACGCAGGACAAGTTAGGATTTAAATCCGCGGCTGCGTAACACCATGCCACCCAGCAAAATATATACTATCATCAGATATGCAAATTTTCAAGTTTAATAAAACAAAAAAGATATTATGATAAAATGCAATTAACGTATCAGTTGTTTCTTGTAATGCACAATATCTGCAAGTCTTGGATTACGTACAGATATCGGCACGCCATATTTTATATCCATGATATGGTATTCATTTCGTTGCATCATTGCCTTGGATTTTTCGTTGGTACGAACAACACATGTATACAAAGAATCAAGTTTTAATTTATTTATTGAATAATTTTCAACTTGTTTCAGAGCATTGGTTGCCGCGCCTTTGCCTTCATCTTTGCTGGAAACCCAATACCAAACTTCTGCATTATTTTTTTGTGGGTTAATTTTATCCAGCCCAATCATCCCAGTAACTTTATTGTCGTTCAAGATAATAAAAGGCTTATCGTATTCTTTATTGCGTACTTTGTATAACATATACTTGTATTTTGTATCCAGGATATACAAGGTAACAAACGCAAATGTTGTCATAAAATCAGGCGTAACCTGCCTGCCAGCCCAGAAAAAATAAGGGACCAACCTGTCACGATTTGCATCCAGTACATGATAAAAATCACGGCAATACCGGACTAGCGCTGAAAAATTCAATTCTTGTAATGTTATTTTCATGCACAAAAAATAACACAAAAATACGTATTGTCAAATTGTTTTGTGTGGTCCGCTGTATTGCAATAAAGAATTTAAAACGTATAATAATACTTGACAAATGAAATCTTTGTATTAAGATTTGTGTTAAGCAAATGAAACCAAAGGGGGTAAACATGGCTAGAAAAACAATGCGAGATTTATACAACAGTGACGCACCAGAGGCTTCAATAGTTCTGCACGGTGTATGTAAGATAAGTGTACAATTGAACGCTTATGATGCGGCAGATAATTCAGAATGGGTTACTTTGTATGCTTCTCCGAAAAGAAAGAATTTGGCAAAGGCAAAAAGACCATTATATTCTGATATGGCATCTGACAGTTTGCAAGAATTGGGCTTTGGTGTTGTTTATAACTTCAGAGATGAAGAGTATGCTGCGTTGGCGGCTGCAGATATTGAATGTGCGTATGATATTAACAAAAAGCCATACACAATTACATCTGCACGTGTTCAGGATATGATTGCGTTGGATACATTGATTAAATATTCTGATGTTACATTCGATGTTTCGCGTCAATATCGTGACCAACAAAGTGGTAAAAGTGTTGTTGAACAAGTTCCAGTTGCTGAATTCAAACAGGCTATTGCGAACTATATCAAACAAAACCAAAAATAATATCGATATACAATCTAATAACAAGCCACCCAACTGGGTGGCTTTTTGATACCTGTACTGGTAACAAGGTGTTTTTTATGATATAATTCAAGGCAAAGAAGGTGGTAGTATGGCAAATTTATTTAAAATATTCACAAACCAAAAAACAAAAGAATGGCAATCTGCTTCCGATTTATCAACAGACAAAACATTTCCACGCGGAAACTACAGTACAATTTTTAAAAAATTACAAGAATTGCAACCAGAAATGCCAGAATATATACAGATGCGTAGAAATGAAAACGGGACAGATACTTTGTGCCTGCATCGTGATGCACGTCAAAAGTTTTTGGAAAGAATAGGTTATATAGAATATCCACCAAAAACATCGGAATGGCAATCTGCGCTGGATTTATCTTTGGACGAAAATATTCCATCAAATGATTCTAGAAAAATGAATAGATTATTGGAAAAATTTCAATCTGAAATGCCAGATTTTATTCAAATGCGTAAACCAAAAACAACAATACCTGTATTGTGTCTGAACAGTAAAGGGTTGGAAATGTTTATGGAAAAGGCAGGATTGATAAAATATCCGCCAAAAACATCAGAATGGCAATCTGCATTTGATTTAGCCACAGATAAAACGTTTCCTTCTAGCAGTTTTTCTGTAATTACAAAAAAATTGAAAGAGTTACAATCTGAAATGCCAGATTTTATACAGATAAGAAAACCACAAAATTCTCAGGCAAGTATATGTTTGCATAAAAATGCTCGCGATGTATTTATGGAAAAATCTGGAATGATAACATATTCGCCAAAAACAAACAGATGGAAAAATGCCGAAGACTTATCTAAAGATGAAACATTTCCGTCTGATGACATGGGGCTTATTGCAAAAAAATTGAAAGAATTGCAATCTGAAATGCCAGATTTTATACAGATAAGAAAATCAAAATCTGGATACAAAAGTCTGTGCTTGAATAAAGAAGGCAGAAGAGAATTCATAAAACGTGCAGGATTTGTATATTATCCACCTAAAACGTCAGAATGGCAATCCGCTTCAGAATTAGCCAAAGACGCTACATTCCCAATGACTACCAGGACCAGTATCAGTAGCAGACTTGAAGAACTGCAGCACAAAATGCCAGATTTTATACAGATGAGAAGACTTATGTTTGGAAATCCTCGGTTGTGTTTGCACCGTGATGGTCGTAAAGAATTTTTAGAAAGAACAGGGATGCGTTCGCTGTATAAAACAACAGAATGGTTATCTGCTGTGGATTTAGCAAAAGAAAATAATTTAAACTATCGTTCTGTTTCTGCTAAATTAACAGAACTGCAATCTGAAATGCCAAACTATATAGAAATGCGGAAACCAAAACACGGGACCGCAAGTTTGTGCCTGCATCGTGACGGTTTGGCGGAATTCTTGAACAAGTCAGGTTTGGCACATTGTCAACCCAAAACAGAAAAATGGAAATCGGCCAGTGAAATAGCAAAAACAACACATATTTCACATTATGTTATTGCTCAAAAACTAATTGAGTTACAGCCGAAAATGCCAGAATTTATACAAATGCGAACAACAACACAAAACGGTACCAATAGTCTGTGTCTGCATCAAGATGGATACAAGAAATTTTTAAAATTTATACAACACGATAAAACAAAATCGATTAAGCAGGCAACAAAACTTGTATCCGCATTGACTGATTTAATGCAAACCAAGAAGACTGTAAAATCTGTCCCAGAAGATTCACATGATATGTAAAAAAAGGTGTTGTTATAAAGCGTGGTTCGACATAAAAACACCCAAACAGGTGTTTTTGAAAATTTGTTAATTTTGTGTTATAATTCATACATGACAAATGCGGATAAAGAAATTATCGAAAAAGTAAATATAGTACTGGAAAAAATCGACACATTTTTTCATGGACTGGAACCATCGCTGAAAAGCGCAATATCTCGTGATAAATATTTCGAACAACATCCAGAAATAACAGACCATAAAAATTTTAACTTTTCTTTATCTGGCGATGATATTATCAACAAAAAAATTCCATATAATGTTGCTGGTTGTACTGGGCGTGCAAAATTATTTTCTAAATACGCCCAAGAAATCGGATTACAAGAATTCAATATTGTTGCCACCGCAAAAAAAGAAGGTATAAAAAACAAAAATTCTGGCAAAATGATAGACGGTCATCAACTTGTTGTGATAAAACTATCAGACGGTCTGCACATGATTGACCCTGGGAAAGGGAAAACTTACGAAAAAGCACAAATAGATGGTATTTGTAAGGTTGGTGAAAATATTGATGCAGTCGGGCACAATCAAAAAGACTATGTAATAAGTGCGATTTTAAAACCGTCAGAATACGATAACATAAAAACATATCAACAAATGGCAAACCTTTATTTACGAGGTGGTTTTAATGCCGGTATAAATAAAATTAAAGAAAAAGATACAAATAAGATTATTGCCAATCGATTATTTCAATTAGAAAACGAATAATTTAAAACGATAAATAGTTCTTCGCAAACCGTCAAAAGGCGGTCAGTTTTTAGCGACCTACTTGCGACACACAGAAAAGCAAAGAAAACAAACAAAAAAAACGCAAAAATGCGGTTTAATTATTTTTTGCAGGGCCATCTGTGCAATTCACGAACAAGGTTTATTCATGATTTGTTGTGGTTTGGGAAAGAAGTTAAGGTGTTTTTGTATGCCTTTAAACTTATTGACAAAATCACTTTTTTGTTTATAATACAATTTATAAAACAACAAAAGGTATGAAAAATGTATAATCCATGGATTTCATCGTCTCAATGTTTACGACTTGCACATTGTTTCTGGTGTCGAACCGAAAACTGCCCAGTACAAGAATATTTGTTAAATCAAAAAGATGTCTTGGATGTTATTGATATACGTAATACCACACATGCTGATTCACCACCACAAACCAACGCGATATATAGGTTAAAATTAGAAACTGAAGATATCGGTAATAAATTTATCGAAGTTTATAAAAAATCACAACAAATTTGCGAACAGTGCCAAAAGCAGTATCAAAAATTAAGATGCTAGTAAATGGGTGAAACGGTGTATATTTTCAACACCTAACTTACGAACTCATGAAAGTATTGGAAATCCAATCAAAAAAACACCCAAACGGGTGTTTTTGATTTTTGGCTGTGCCATACGAAGCCTTGGCGAAGTATGGCAGCCCCAACATCGCCCCTTGCCAACCAATAATCAAACCTAGATGCAAAAACTCTATTAACCATATCCGTTTTTGCAGGTTTGCTAATTGTTCGTCTGCGTATTGGTCATGCGCGCCACCTGTCACGTACACTTCGTTTACGTGTGGCACATAAATGTGCCTAGGCACTCTGGCGTATCCGGTTGGGTCTGCTTTAACAAAAATAAAAAACACCCA
>JAGBCZ010000015.1 GCA_017937735.1 Alphaproteobacteria bacterium
CACATAGTCGTAATAGTACGGTTTTGCTGCGTAAAAGTGCACAATGTATATTTGTTCCTTTACAAAATTGCGTTCAGATAATGGGAACTTTTCATCAATTCCAATTTCAGGAATACAGTTATATCGCAATGGTAATTCCAAAATCTGGCCGTCAAATGCAGTGTTTAAGATGTCTTGATCTGGGTATGTTAATTTACATTTTGTATCCCAAGGCGTTTTTGTTGTGCGCAGATATGGTAAATTTAATAACAATACCCCAGAATTTATATATAAATCGTGTTTCAGATATTTTTCTTTGAATTCACGTACGTATTTGCCGTTTGGATTGTCGGCCTTGTGTATTGGTGCCATGTCACGTACTGCGCCGAATGCATAGTTTGTAACGTCTGTATCGTACAGTTCGGTTAAGTCAGACAATATCAATGTGTCAGAATCGATGTATAACAATTTGTCGATATCTGGAAATACATTGTGTGCAAATAGGCGATAAAAAATAACCGGTGACCATCTGGAATAGTCGTGATTTGCGTACGGATTGTGTTTTTTTGGTACTGTTTTCCATATTAAATTTCCGCCCTGCCCGATAATTTTTTCAATTTTACGGCGTCCGTGTGTATGGGGGGCGACCATGCAATATACGTTAACAGTTGTGTCGGCTGATTTTGTGCGTATCAGTGAACTGATAGAAACAGCCGCCATCCGCCAGAAATTATTATCAAAACAATATAATACGTTTATTTCAGACATGATAAAAACCAACATAAAAATCTGTGTTTAAATCGCAGATATCTGCGTGGAATATGTTTGCATGATTCAATAAGTGTTTCTTTGGCCTGTGCCTGGGCGGTGTTATTTGCCTTGGTTTTTATGACAGTTTCGCCGATTAAATACATGAACGTATCGTTATAGAATTTGTGCCAGAATATATGGTCGTACTTATCCAGTAAATTTTCTTTGATATATTTGAAATATGTCGGGAACCATGTAAAATTATCTGCGCTGAATTTTTTTGTTGTGATGCTGTCATCGTGAACACGGTGATAGACACAAATGTTGCTGCATTCTGCGCATGTTTTTGCACGGTATGAAATATCCAACATAAATGTTAAATCGTCACCGAATGATGTGAATTCTGGCAAGAATCGTGTGTCACCAATCAGTTCACGTTTATATATACGGCGCCATACCCATACCCATGCATGATTTTTATGTAATAATAAAAAGCGTTCTGGATTTTTACTTAATCCAAAGTTTTCGATTGAAAACATTGCCTTTGGATTTGCCTTGAATTTAAATTCATCGTTGACCAAATGCGCACGTCCGCCCGCCATATCAGCATTGGTGCTTTCAATTAATTGAATCAGCATTTCGATTGTTGTGTCGGAATAACAGTCGTCAGAATCCAGAAATGCAATATATCTACCACGTGCGATATCAAGACCCGCATTTCGTGCCACAGACACGCCGGATTTTTCAGATAACTGAATCAATTTAAAGCGTTTGTCATCATGAATGTGTTTTTTTATGATTTTAACTGAATCATCAGTGCTGGCATCGTCAATAATAATACATTCCCAATTTTTTTCTGTTTGGGCAGATACAGAACACAACGCATCGCCGATATATTTATCGCCATTATGATTTGGAATAATAATAGATACAATTGGTTGTTGCATTTGTTATTCGTAATCACAAGCTATGGTCGATGTATATGTACCTGTGCCGTCTGTCGTAGCTGTTCCGCTTGGCAGATAGCAGTTTGTCAGAACATTGGCAGATATTGTGTCATCGACATCAAGGCTAATTGTGTATGTTTGCAGTCGGTAGACCGTTTGTGTGGTGTCAATGCCACAGCCGTCTATTAAGGTGTAAGAATCGCAGACGGTAACGGTAGTTTGTTTGGGTTTGTATTTGACACTGGGGTCAATTGTGCCACCGTTTGGGCATGGTGCACATGTGGCGCTGGTTACGTTCGCACAAACCGAAGCCAACAAAGCGGCGGATGCGGTCGCTGCCATTACGCCAGCACAAGATACAAGATATTCTCCTTCGTCACATATAGTAAAACTTGTGGTTTTGCCACATGCATTCGCACGGATGGTTCCAATACTGATATATGTACTGCATTTAGATTGTGTTGCAGCGCTGTATGTTGTAAGGGTTACTTTAATCGTGGCGAATGCGTTTTCAACCTTGTATGCGGCAAAGATAGTAAAGCTGACCAGACTGTATAACAGTTTGCTGATAAATTTCATTTTTCCGACCCCTTGAATTTCAGTTATGCATTATATATTTATTTTGATTTTGTGTCCAGTTGTTTGTTAAAAAATCTTGAAAAATATTGTTATAGCGGCTAAAATCATCGCCAAGACAAATTAGAAATATAGGAAAACAGTTATGGCAGATGATATCAAAAAAATTCATGAACGTGAA
The DNA here is from genome assembly GCA_017937735.1 of Alphaproteobacteria bacterium. Next base: position 2,434 of record JAGBCZ010000015.1, read on the forward strand.
TCAAAATGGCAAAAAAAGTGGGCAGATGCACGCGCATTTGTGCCAAAAAACGATGGTTCAAAACCAAAGTATTATAATTTGATTGAATTTCCGTTCCCCAGTGGTTCTGGGTTGCATGTCGGCCATATGTTGCCATATACAGGTATGGATGTTTTGGCACGCTTTCAACGTATGCGTGGGTTTGATGTTTTGTATCCAATCGGGTATGATTCAATGGGTATATCGTCTGAAAATTATGCTACAAAAATTGGTAAACACCCAAGTGAATCTGTTGCAGAATTGATTAAGATTTTTGAACGTGATATTTCAATAATGGGGCTGTCTTTTAATCCAGAATCAAAATTGTCGACATCTGATCCTGAATTTATCAAGTGGACACAGTGGATGTTTATTCAGTTCTTTAAGGCTGGATTGGCGTATAAATCAGAACTGCCAATGAACTGGTGTCCAAATTGTAAAACAAATCTGACAAACGAAGAACTGGAAGATGGTAAATGCGAACGTTGCCATGGACCTGTTGAAAAGAAGATGAAGTTACAGTGGAATCTGGCAATTACAAAATACGCAGACAGATTAATTGATGATTTGGCATTGGTTGACTATCCAGAACGTGTTAAAACGGAACAAATAAATTGGATTGGTCGTTCACATGGTGCTGATGTTAATTTTATGGTTGGCGATGATGTTATGACAGTGTATACAACACGAATTGATACAATATTTGGTGTAACGTTCTGTGTTTTGGCGCCTGAACATGCATTGGTAAAAAAATGGCTGACAGATGGAAAAATTACAAATGTAAATGCTGTAAATGAATATATTGCGGCTGCACGTGCAAAAACAGAAATTGAACGTACAGACGTTACCCGTGAAAAAACAGGTGTTCGTTTGGACGGTGTTATGGCGATAAATCCATTTAATGGGCGTGAAATTCCAATCTTTATTTCGGATTATGTGTTGGCTGATTATGGTTTTGGTGCGATTATGGCGGTACCTGCACATGATGGTCGTGATTGGGATTTTGCCAAGAAATTTGGGCTGGATATCATCCCTGTTCTATCTGGTGGCGAAGAAGGTAAAGTCTGGGAAGGTGATGGTGCGCATATAAATTCTGGCTTCTTGGATGGTATGGGCAAAGAAGATGCAATTGCGGCTGCGATAAAATACGGAACAGAACATGGATTTGCGCATGGTACAACCAAGTATAAATTAAAAGACTGGGGTTTTTCACGTCAGATGTACTGGGGCGAACCAATCCCAATGGTGTCTTGTGAAAAATGTGGTTGGGTGCCTGTGCCAGAATCTGAATTGCCGCTGATGCAACCATATATGTCAGACTATAAGCCAACTGATGATGGCGAAGGTCCATTGGCACGTGCAACAGATTGGGTGAATACAACGTGCCCATGTTGTGGCGCGCCGGCCAAACGTGAAACAGATACAATGCCACAATGGGCAGGTTCTTCATGGTATTTCTTGCGCTATTTAGATTCCAAGAACGATAATGCGTTTTGTTCACGTGAACAATTGGATAAGTGGATGCCGATTGATCACTATAATGGTGGCATGGAACATACGACACGTCATGTTCTGTATTCAAGATTCTGGTACAAGGTGTTGCATGATTTGGGATTTGTGCCAGGGGTTGAACCATATAAAAAACGCACCAGTAATGGTTTGATTATGGCGGCAGATGGTACAAAAATGTCAAAGTCACGTGGCAATACTGTGCCAAGTTCAGATGTTGTTGAACGTAGTGGCGCAGATGCGTGCCGTATGGCAATCTTGTATCTGGGACCGTGGGAACAAAGTGCGAATTGGTCCGAAGATACTTTGCGTGGCGTTGAACGTTTCTTGAAGCGTGTTGAAAATTTGGCGGATAACCTGACAGATGAACCAATGACGGCCGACCAAGAACGCTTGCAACACAAACTGATTGCAGATGCAACAGAACGGTTGGAAGAAATGAAGTTTAATACGACTATATCTGCAATGATGGAATATATCAATGCGTTCGGGGGTAAAATGCCCCGCCCTGCATACGAAACATTATTGCAAGTGCTGAATCCGTTTGCACCACATTTGACCGAAGAAATGTGGGAAAAACTGGGGCATGATGATATGCTGGTGTTTGAACCATGGCCAACATTTGATGCGACAAAGTTAGTCGAATCGCAGATGACAATCGTTGTGTCGATAAATGGTAAACGTGCAGCAGACTTTGTTGTGCCGGCAGATGCAGACGAAAACGTAATCGTTGATGCGGCAAAACTTGCCGCAGGTGCGAAATTAGACGGCTGTGAAATTATAAAAACAATCGTTGTGCCAAAGAAACTGGTAAACTTTGTTGTAAAAAAATAAAAAGTTTTAATTGATGGGCGAAGAACATAATGTTAATCTGGGGCGCTGGGACAGTGTATTTGCCAGACGTATGATGCGGCGTGGCCCTGTTGAGGTGCATCGTATGTTAAACGATAATTCGCCCTTGTTCAGCGCAATTGTTAGATTTAAATGGGACATGCAGCCTGATGTGCGATTGGCGCGTGAATTAAATCGTATCTTGAATAGTGTAAAACAGATGGAGCCCGATAAATATGAAGAATATGAACAACAAATTTTAGGTGCAGTTAAGTCTGGGGTTCATGGTTGCGAAAATGTATATGAGAAATATGTCAAATTGATAAACAATCCGGAAATTGGTAAAAATTATGATGATTTTGTTTTTGAACTGATTGATAACAGTCCAAAGACCAGAAGTGCGTTTTGGAAATTGGCAGAACGTGATGAGGAATTAACGCGTTTTAATTTAGATTTTCGTATGGATTATATGTATAAAGATTCCAAGAAATTGGATGTCTTGTTGTTAAAATTAGTGTTTTTTTTGGCGTTTTGGCGCTGTAATTCAGAATTGATATTCAGATGTATTCGGATTTATTTAAGGTTGCAAAACGATGAAGCAAGATTATGTGTCGCCAAGGTTTTGTGGTCTGATGTCCCCAGGTTGGTTAATTGGTATCAATGCCAATATGATGCGCAATTTGAATTGTATGATAATGCGAGAAAATGTTATCAATCAACTGTCGATGATACGCGGTGTTGTTATGATGAATCAAAAGAACATATTGAAAAAAAGCATGATGATATCAAACGGTATAAAGAATTGATACGAACTGGACAGTTGGCGCCGTTTAAAAAGAAATAAAAAAATCCCCAAATGGGGATTTTTTTTTTTTAAATGCTGTCTGCGTTGACCCAACGACCGTCTTTTAACAAGCCTGGGGCCATGCCTTCGTTTGCACGTAATGCATCGATTACGCTGCGCGCCTTGGCGGCATCCATATTGATGATGCGTACTTTGTACAGGTCGCCTTCGTTAACGACAACTGTATCACCGTATGTTTTCATACGATTCGCCAATGCATCTGCGCTGTCTTGGGCATAAAATGCAGCCAATTGAATACTGTATGGGCCGGTTGCAGGTGCCGCAACAGGTGTCGTTTCAACAGGTGCTGTGGCAACTGGTTGTGTTGTGCCCAGTGTTGCATTTTTTACAGCTGTTGATTGTTCTGGCATAACCTGAATTTGAACCTTGGCTTGACCGTTCAGACCGATTTTTTGTGCGGCTGCTGGGGACAAGTCCATTAAACGTGTGTTTACAAATGGACCACGATTGTTTACACGAACAACAACAGATTGGCCATTGTCCAGATTGGTTACACGTGCAATTGTTGGCAATGGTAATGTTTTGCTGGTTGCGACCATTTGATTGATATCAAATACTTCGCCGTTGCTGGTTTTAGACCCGTTTAATTCTGCTGGGATAATGCCCGCAACACCGGTTTGATTATATGTCATATCTTCGACAGGGATGTATTGTACTTCTTCGACCTTGTATGCAGAACCAACATAATATTTTGGTGCCGCAGCCAACAGATATGCATCGTTTAATGATTCTGTGGTTTGCGTTGTTGTGGTTGCAACCAATGGTTCTTCGCCAAAGCCGTCTGCACCGTAACTGGTGCTGCGCCCTGTTGTGCTGAGATCTGTGCATCCTGCCAAAATTGCGGTTAATGCCGCCAAAGAAACTAATTTTTTCATAATATAGGACTCCTTCCATTACATTTATGATTTTATTTTATCATAAAAAAGCCCTGTATTCAAATTTATTTTTGCAGATTAAATTTTACGGTCGATTATAAATGCAACTGGCAGATAGATAATACCATACACTGCGATTGCTAGCCCCAGTACCCAGATGCTGGAAATTGTGACCGTTGACAAGATTACACCCAGTATTGCTGCCCACAGTCCAAACGCAATAATTGCACGAATTGTGCGACCATCATGCCGTGCCAAACCACGTTTATGACATGCACGCGACAACAGATAGTTTTTCAGATATCCACTGACCACGATACCGATTGGGATAGCCAGATACCCGACAACTGGGAATAATGCCAAGTATAACAGTGCAGCCACGCTTAAAGACACAATGCTGGTTTTTACAGGTGTTTTCACATCTTGGGATGCGTACAGTGTTTTGTTATAAATCTGACTGATTAACATCGCTGGTAATACAAATACTTGAATCATAATTGCCAGTGCAACTGCATGTGTTGATTCAGATGTCCATGCGCCATATTCAAACAAGAATTTAATTATTGGTTCTGCCAGCACAAACAGTCCCACCACACACGGCAATATCAGCATCATTGAACGGCGCAGTGATGAATTTTGCTGAATATAAACACTGCGGATATTGTTGCTGGTCAGCGCATTGGATATAGAAGACATTAACACTGTTCCCACAGCCAATCCAATCATTGCAAATGGTAATTGCACAATTCTGTCTGAATAATATAGCCATGATACCGCCCCGCTTTGGAAACTGGCAACCAACGTACCGACAATGATTGTAATCTGATAGAATCCGTTACCAACAATGCTGACCCCAAGACGTTTAAACATACTGCTGATTTGTGGGGTCCATCGTGGCTTTACCAGATATAGACCGAAATGATGTTGGCGTATGCGTGCCCACAGAACACCAAACTGAATTATTCCGGACAACACAACAGTGCCAGCCATCAGATATAATATATGTGTGCTGCCAAATGTCATGGCGAATAATAATGCACATATCAGCATGATGTTTAACAAAACAGGCATAAATGCCGCCAGCAAAAATCTTGAAAACGCATTTAATATCGCAGATAAAAATGCCGCCCCGCATATAAAGATTACATAGACGAACATTATACGTGATATAACAACCGTCATTTCCATTTTGCCGGGTGTTGCATCAAAACCTGGGGCCAAGAACCATACGACCAATGGCATAAAGATTTCAAATAATATAATGATTCCCAGTAATAAAACCATTAACCAAGAAAACGCATTACGGGCAAATTTTTCATCTTTATTAGAATCTGTGTACATCGGGATAAAGATTGCAGACAGTGCGCCTTCGCCCAGCAGGTCACGGAACATATTTGGCAGTTTAAACGCAGCCAAGAATATATCAGACATGCGCCCTGCCCCCAAGACACGTGCGATTAACATGTCACGGATAAAACCAAATATACGACTGATGCCTGTCATGGCACCAACCCCGAAAATATGTTTGCCTAGTTTCATAGTTTAGATTATACTGCGTTAGGCAATATAAAATCTAGACAGGAATATATATTATGAAAAAAGCTTTTATTTTTTTGTTTTCTGCACTGATGTTGGCTGGGTGCGCTGGGGGTAATACAGAAATTGTTGCGGAACAGACACTGCCAGATATTTATGCATCTGCATACGCAGAATTTAATGATGAAAATTACGAACAGGCAGCCGCAGAATTTTTAAAGGCGGAAACGCAGTATCCGTCCAGTCAATGGGCGGCAGATGCGCTGATTATGGCGGCATATTCACAATACTTGGATGGTGATTTTGCGGGCGCTATATTGGCGACTGACAGATTTATGCGTTTTCATCCGGGACATGCAGATGTACCGTATGTAATGTATTTACGTGGCATGTGCTATTATCGTCAGGTCAGTGATGTTCGGCGTGAACCCGGGATGTCGGCATACGCATTACAGCAATTCCAGACACTGGTTAAGCGTTTTCCACGCAGTCCGTATGCCAAGAACGCCCAGAACAAGATAATAATCTTAAAGAATTATATTGCTGGCAAGGTTATGTATTCTGCACGTAACGACATGCGCAAAGAAAACTGGGCCAGTGCAATCAATCGTCTGCAATCTGTTGTGACAGATGCCCAAGAAACAGTTATGACAGCCGAAGCGTTATATCGCCTGACAGAATGCTATACGGCGATTGGTCTGCCAGAACAAGCCAATGGGTATGCCCAGATGTTGAAATTGAATTTTCCAGATAACGAATGGACCAAGAAATTGAAATAAAAAAAACCGCCAAACGGCGGATTTTTTTATGAAATCTTTTGTACACGTCTGATGCGGCGTTCAGATGCATCAAATGGTGATTCCAGAAATGTTTGTACGCATAAAAATGCAACTTCGATATCAATGTCGTCCGCAGCCAATGCAATAACGTTCGTGTCATCGTGAAAACGGTCGTCACGAGCCTGGTTCGGTGTGTTGCAACGTGATGCACGAATGTGTTTGTATCTGTTCGCTGCAATCATTACCCCTGCCCCTGTGCCACAGATTATAATGCCGCGGGCATCTGGTTCGTCCAACATTGCATCCGCCAATGTCGCTGCAACATCTGGATAGTCAACAGGTGTGTTCGGATCGTCAACGCCCAGGTTTACTGTGTTGTAACCGGCTGCTGCCAGCATTTCAATTAAATACAGTTTTAATCCAACACCACGGTGATCAGCCGCAATGAAAACACGTGATACGTTCTTATTCATCTTTTGTTCCTTTGCCTTCGTCTGTACGTTTTGATAGTTTGCAATCCAGCCCTGTGTTGCCGGTAATGTTCAATGTTCTGTATGCCAATGTGCCTGACATTTTCGCAGCGTTAAATACATTGGCCGTATTAACAGTCGCAGAACCGTCCAATGTGCCATGTAAAAACAGTACAGGTGTGTTTATATCGCCAACAACAATTCCACCACGCCCAATAACCACTGTTTCTGCGGTGATGTTGCCGATAACTTCGCCATGGATTTGAACATTATGATCTGTTTTGATGTCGCCTGTAACCTTGCAACCTGCCCCGATAACAGTTGGCGATTGCTTTTCTGTTGCGTTTGTAAATGCCAGCATTTTATTTTTCCCCTTGTACAAATTTTGTTGGATCAAATGGTGCGCCCTTGTATCTGATTTCATAGTGCAGATGTGGACCTGTCGAACGGCCAGATGAACCTGCCAATCCAATCACTGTGCCAGGTCGTACCCAATCACCACGTGATACGTTTATTTGTGATAAGTGTGCATACAGTGTTGTAAACCCAAGACCATGGTCAATTTCAACTGTTGTACCGTATCCAACACGTTCGCCCGCAGATACAACACGACCAGGTGCAACCGCCATCAATTCTGTGCCAATTTTGCCAGCAAAGTCAATGCCACGATGTTTTTTCGGTTTGCCTGTAAATGGGTCATTTCTGGTGCCGTAATTTGATGTTATGCGGGACTTAACAGGTTTGCCCAGCGGTAACACTTCGTTCAAGCGGCGCAACCCGTTCCAGCGTTCCAGACCGTCTGCCAGTTTTTGATATTTTTCATCCAAGTCCTTGTTGAATTCAACTGGTGTAAATGCAGAACCGACCAATGGGCTGGAATACTTGTTCACGTTGCGAATCAGGGTCTTTTCACTTAAACCCAATGTGGCCAATGTGCCATTGATTTGCTTTATATTTTTATGTAATTCTTCGCTTTTTTCTTTGGTTAATGTGCCAACAGTGTCAACGATGATATTGTCGGCCTCGGCAATTTGTAGCATAGATTCCAGCATCTGGGTGTTGCGCTTTTTCAGTTCTTCGTTTTCTGCACGTGTTAATTCGTATTCTGTTGCCAATTCAGACATTTTTGTGTATTCAGGTGCGTATTCTTCATCTTTTAGCATTTCAACAATACGTGTGCGCAAAAATTCCAGTTCGCCCCATGTTTTGCTGCGGCTGTTCATCAGGCTTTCTTTTTCTTTGTCTGATTTATCCTTGGCGTTTAAAATTTTATCATCAATTACGTTTAAATCACGTGCCAATGTCGTATACTTTGCCAAATATGTCTGTAAATCTGTCATGTGGCGTGCGTGCGTGTCACGGACCTGTTCCAGTTGCTGGGTGCGCATCTGTAACAATGGACGATGATAAACAAAAACGTATGTCGACCATGCCGCCCACAAAAATAATCCAACCTTGCCACAGAAACGTGTAAAGCGCCAAAAACTGCTTTGTTCATACGAATATACGTTGCCGTTCGGTGTGTCCATCACAGTAAACTGACGTGGCGGAAATATGCGGGTAATCATACGCCAAACAGCACGAAATGGCGATGTAATAAACGCCCATAGAGATGTAAAATATCGTGTTATAAAGTTTAACATGTCTGGGATATTTTAGACAACGCATCCGTAATAGTCAAGCCATCACGTAATACAGGCTCAAAATTCATGGGCAGACCACGGTGTACTTTGCTGATACCACGTGTGCCAAGACGGCCTGAAATTAAGACACGTTCTGCGGTGTCCTTGGCGCCGAATAATGGGAATATGTTAATGTCTGCCAATTTCTTTGTCATTTCTGGAATTACAACTGCAATTGTTGTTGCATCTGTAATAATGCAAAAGGTGCCCTGGGAACGCAGTCTGGACATGCAACGTGCAACCCAACGTGTTAAATCAATGTTGTGATGCGCATGATGACGTGCAGGCGTTCCTGTAAAATATGGCGGATTGGTAATAACCAAATCAAATGTGCGTTCTGTGCGCCAGTTAAATATGTCTTCTTCAATTAACTCAATAGCATTGTCGTTCAAGACAATGTTTTTGCGACATTCTGCCAACATTTCAGGCGAATTATCAATGCCAACAATCTGGGCGCCTGGATTGTGGGCCAGCAGGCACAATGATACGCCACCCGTACCAATGCCAACGTCTAAAACTGTCTTGGCGCCTGTTGGCGCAAACGCAGCCAGCCATACCGCATCGGATGTTGGATTATAAAAACTGCGGTGCATTTGTACACGACCGCCCATCAGTGTAAAAATTTCTTGTTTTGTACTCATAAGCACTTATAATAAACGTTTATAATCAAAAGGCAAGTTTATGTTTAATAATATTTCAGTGGTGCAAAGCGCAATAAGCGCATTTAATAATGCCGCGTTGGTGGGACCTGCGTTCTTGTGGTGGGCATTGTTAATGTTGCCGTTGTTCTATATGGTGCGCCTGTATGGTAATGATTTTATTGCACGTGTGGGTTGGCAATCAGATAACTTGCTGTCCAAGGTGTCTGTATGGACTGTCGGATTTGTGTTGTGTTGGGTTGTGCTGTTTGGTGGAAATTATGCTGTATTGCGGGATGATTTGTCTGTGTTGCCAATGATAACAGCCGTAATTGTGTTTTTGTCTGCGTTGTTTATATCTTCGTATGTGCGTAAAGTACCCCTGCCCCGTATCGGATGGAAACAATGGTTAATAATCGTGGCGTTGTTGGCGATGGTTGCGATGTCTGATATGCATGCATGGTGGGGGCCGATATTACAGGTTGTGGCGCTGATGTGTGGGGTAATATTTGGGCGATTTGCAGGTGCGCAAATGCGGCCAATGGGTGGCAGTGTGCTGATTATGACAATGACGGTCTTGGCAATATTGATGCAGCCAGAATTTTTTAGATTTGGACAATTGGGAAATCTGACGATATTTCATCTGTTGGCGGTTCTGGCGTTCGGTATCAGTGCCGTGGCCGCAGTTGTTGCATCAAATATAAATGCACGTGGTAAAATTAGCAATTCTGTATTTGTAAAACTAAAATGGTTGGGACGTGTGGTTGCATTATTGGCAATGTCTTTGTTCTTGCTGACCGAAGCTGTGCCAGTATTTATCGGTACGTTGGCGGTGTGCGCATGCGTTTTTATGATGTCTGTATTTCATGCAAAAACATCACTGTTTGATTTAGGAAACAAGTTGTTCGCAATTGCATTATTCATATTTGGTGTTATCACAGTTATGCCAGTGATAAGTGCGTTAGGAATAATCTATTGGATGAATACTAAAAATATAAATTTTTGGCATGAATTCAAGGTCTTGTTATAATTTGTTATATTTATTTAATACCATTTTTGGTTGTAATAAGGTATTATTTTCACAGTTATAATTATAAATAAAGTGAGAATTGATATGCAAATACATCCAACCGCAATTATTCATGAAGGTGCCAAACTGGGGGCCGATTGTAAAATAGGACCATACTGCATTGTCGGTGCAAATGTCGTCTTGGGTGATCGGGTTGAACTGATTTCACATGTTGTTATTGATGGAAAAACATCTATCGGTGATGATTCTATTGTTTATCCGTTTGCCGTTCTGGGCGTGATGAGTCAAGATTTAAAATGGCAAGATGAATCTACGATGACGGGGTTGCGAATTGGTAAACGATGCAAGATTCGTGAATATGTAACAATCCATTCTGGAACACCTGCATCCGATGGAACTGTGATTGGTGATGACTGTCAGATTATGGTTAATGCACACGTTGGTCATGACTGCAAAATTGGGAACAGTGTTGTTATGTCCAATTTGGTTCAGGTTGCAGGTCATGTAGAGGTTGAAGATTTCGCAATTTTATCAGGCGGTTCAATGGTATTACAGTTTGCACGTATCGGACGTAATGCATTTGTTGGTGGGATGTCTGGTGTGGGTAATGATGTGTTACCGTATGCAATTTATGATGGCGCACGTGCCGTATATCGTACAATCAATCGTGTTGGGTTGATGCGTCATGGGTTCTCAAACGAAGATATGCATGCAATACATGCTGTGTATTCTGCGGTATTCCGTTCAGACGAAGGTACTGTGGCAGAACGCTTGGCCAAGGTGCGCAAAGAAGTTAAAAATAATAAATATGCAATGGATGCAATTGACTTTATAGAAAATCGTTCAAAACGTGGAATTGGCAGTGCAAAAAATGCAGAATAAGAAAAAACGTATTTTTATCATCGCAGGTGAAGTGTCCGGTGATGTTTTGGGTGGGCATATTATGTCGCATGCTGAATCAGCGGAATTTATTGGAATTGGTGGTGAAAATATGCAACGTGCTGGCCTGCAGTCGCTGTTTCCAATGTCTGATTTGTCTGTGATGGGTATTGTTGAGGTTGTGGCACATGCAAAAACATTAACTAAACGGATTAAACAGACTGTTAATGCGATTTTGGAATACCAGCCTGATTTGGTGCTGACAATTGATTCGCCCGGATTTGCAAAAAGTGTTATTAAACAAATTCGTAACAGTGATGCTGGGAAAAGTTTAATTGCAAATGGAATGCGATTCCATCATGTCGTTGCGCCCCAGGTTTGGGCATGGCGTTCTGGGCGTGCAAAAAAATACGCCAAGATGTTTGATAAATTATATGCGTTTTTTGATTTTGAAATTCCTTATTTTACAAAATATGGTTTGGATACAGTTGCAGTTGGACATCCAATCGCAGATGGTTTAATTGGCAAATATAAATCAAAACATACTGAAAAAATCATAACACTTATACCAGGCAGCAGATTGAGTGAGGTTAAAAGACTGTTGCCATTGATGCGTGATATCGTTGATAGATTGGTACGTAATGGATACAGTAAATATCGATTTATAATACCTACTGTGGAAACGACCGTTGGATATATTGGGCAAGAAATCAAGAAATGGCCTGTTAAGCCAGATTTAATCCCATCGTCAGACAGATATGATTTATATGCAAAAACATATATTGCAATTGCAGCCAGTGGAACTGTGTCGGCGGAACTGGCGATGTTACATGTGCCAACGGTTGTTGTGTATAAAATGAATCCGATAACAATGTGGATTGGTCGCAGATTGATACGGATTAAATGGGTGTCATTGGTAAATATCTTGTTGAATCGTGGTGTGTATCCGGAATGTTTGGGGGGCGATGCAAACGCAGAAACAGTGTTAGATGCAGTTCAGCAATTAACAATTCCATCAAAACGAAAAAAAATGATTGATGCACTGAAAAGTGCGGATGAATTATGGCGGAAAACTGATGGCGGTGCGGCGTCATTGATTGCAACAGATATTTTGAAATAAGAAAGACATCGAATGATGTCTTTTTTTGTTGGAACAGGGATGTGATTTATGATATAATGCAAACATAAGTTCAAGGGAGAAAGAAAATGCGTTTTTTCATTGTCGGGATTTTTTTATGTGTTTGTGGTGTTGCGTTTGCTGATACAACCACAGAGAAACCCAGCAAGGTTTCGTCTGTTGCATACGTGAACACAATGTCAAATTCTGTGGCATTGGAAAAGCCAACTACCCCTATTCCCGAAGGTCGGGCGCTGATGTGGATTGAATAAGAGTTTAAAAAAAACACCCATTGGGGTGTTTTTTTATTTGGTTAATTTTTTATCTTAAACCCTTGGCACGACAACATGCAGA
>JAGBCZ010000016.1 GCA_017937735.1 Alphaproteobacteria bacterium
AACGGCGTTTAAATCGATTTCTTTTGGAATTCCCAGAATATCTTCGATTTTATCAGATGCGGCATCTAAATCGATTTTATGCAATACGGCAAATTCTTGGGCCATGCGTTCCAATGCACGCAAATACAACTGACGTGCAGAAAATGTCATCGTGTCCGCAGCACTGCGGCGTTGCAGGTCACGTACCACTTCGGCCAGTTTCATGGGGTCGCCAGAATTTATATTTTCTTCGTATTGTGCGGCACGGCGTGCCCATATCATACGTTTGGCGCCCGCACGTCCCTTGGCAGATGCGATTGCTTCGTCCATTTTCTTAACACTGGTCAATGGGCGCAATCCCGAAATTTCAGCACGTTCCAGCGGAACACGCAATGTCATGTGATTACGTTCAAAGTCAATTACCATCATTTTTATTTTCTGACCCGCAATTGTCTGTTCTTCGATACGTAACAATTTACCCACACCCTGTGTTGGATAAACAACATATTGTCCTGTCTTAAAATCTAATTTTTTATTTGGCATAATATCATACCCTTTTACGGTTGCCATCCTCTCTGTCCCAGGTATTATACCACAAAAAAACCAAAAAACAAATAATTGACGAAAAAAATTCCCCTGGGCAACCCCAAGGGAACAAATCTTTACATTTTAATTCGCCGCACAGACCCTGTTCTGCGCACCGCAGATTCACGTGATACACCAGTATCCCCGTCTGCAACGGCACAAACCCATTCATTGTCTTGCAAAATAGCAGTCAACCCATTATCACAATGCGGCTTTTCCAGGCGCCACGCATAACAACCGCCCTTTTGATACGATTCGTACGTTGCATTGTCGTCACCATTACGGGTATACGCACCATATTTTGGATTCCATGTTCCCGGTGCCTCGCCCGCGCACCATGTACGGTCACCCCAGCATTCAACGCAATTCTTTTCATTATCACATAATTTGATAGTGTCCATCGTCATAACATAGCCGGAATTAGCCCTGGTCCCGTTGCCCATCGTCCTGCCATTTTCCAAGTCAACACACCATAACTTTTCACATTCAAATACAGCAACATCATCAATTTCATCACGTGTTTCCGACAAGACATACCCCGCACCACACGACATTTCAGCCGCACCAGCGCAACAAACCGACATAACAAATAATAAAAAACTGTAAAATATTCTCTTTCTCATGCCTATAATTATACACTTTTTTTGTTTTTTATACAATACAAAAAATCCCCACATGGGGGATTTTTTACTGTCCCAATCCAGCCGGGCTGAATCGACCAATATTATTAAACAGTTCTTCGATTGCATTTAATTCAATCGCTGCTGGGATCTGGGTTTCGCCGTCTGCGATTTCAATATCTGGCAAATCAGCATCATGTAAAACCTGGGTTTTCAGCACACGATTACCACGCACCCAAACCAATAAAACCGTTTCATTTGTAAATGTTGGTGCCAACGGACCACGATAGTTTTCATCTGCACCGTAATATATCCAAACAGGGTCACCATAAACGGTCTTGACCTGGGGCGAACCAATTTCATCAATTAGCGCAGCCGTTGTTTTTATATTCGCAATCTTGTCCGACAGATTTTCAGGAAACACATAACCACGATGCTTGGTCTGAAATGTACATGCGAATAACAAAATCGCCAATATCAGATATATTTTTTTCATATTAACCTTCCCCATTTTCTTTGACGTTTGGTTTATTTAACATTGCAAACTGTGCAATATGTTTTTTCAATTCACTTTTATATGCATTGTTTGCCTTGGCCAAATCCACCAACTTGTTAAACTGTGGATTCGCAGCACGTGCCGCCCCAAATCTGGATTCTGTTTTCAAGAATTCTTCCAATGGCGCAGGATTATCAACATTTGAATCCATGGTCAATGGATTGTGTCCTTCGTCAATCAAGCGTGGATCAAATCTGAACAGTGGCCATGCACCTGTTTGCACCATTTGCATTTGATGTTCTGGGCCGTTTTGCAGGGCGAACCCATGCGCAATGCACGGCGCATACGCCAATATAATTGACGGACCGTTAAATGATGCAGCCTCGCGAAAGGCACGAATCGCCTGTGCTTGGTTTGCCCCCATTGCGATTTGCGCAACATACGCACCACTCATCATCGCAATCATACCCAAATCTTTCTTGGCATGGTTTTTACCACCGATTGCAAATTTCATACTGGCACCAAATGGCGTAGATTTAGACTGTTGCCCACCAGTATTTGAATAACCTTCGGTATCCAAGACCAAAATATTTACGTTTTCACCACTGTGCAAAATATGATCAACGCCACCATATCCAATGTCATACGCCCATCCGTCACCGCCAATGATCCATACAGATTTATCAACAATTTCGCCAACCAAACTTTCGGCAAGTCTTGCCCTGTCGCTATCCATGTTTGCCAGTTGCTGACGCAAATTCGATTCGATTTCACGTTGTTTCATTGTATCTGTTTCATCAAACATCTGTTCAACGTTGCCAATCCCCAATTCAAACAATAACGCCTTTAAATTATCACGTTTTTGATTCAACGCCAATCGCATCCCCAGACCATATTCCGCATTATCTTCGAACAAAGAATTAGACCATGCAGGTCCACGCCCATTTGCATCACATGTCCATGGGGTTGTTGGTAAATTCGCACCATATATTGACGAACAACCCGTTGCATTTGCAACAATCATCTTGTCCCCGAACAAGTGCGCCAACATTCTGACATACGGCGTTTCACCACATCCTGCACACGCACCAGGGAATTCAAAATAGTGCGGCAACAATTCAACATGTTTTGGAATATTCAAATTTAATTTACTGCGTTCAATATTTGGTATTTGTTCTGCTGCATTGAATTCAGCCTGCTGGGTTGTCATAACATCCTTGGCAGGTACCATCGATAATGCCCCAGACGGACAATGCTTTACACATATACTACACCCAGTACAATCTGCGGGCGAAATATTGATTGTAAAGTACATATCAGGTCCCAATTCAGGTGTCTTCATTGGAACAACCTTAACCCCCTTGTTGCGGGCATCTTCGGCCTGTTGTGCAGTCATTGCCTTGATACGAATAACAGCATGCGGGCACAGCATTGCGCATTTTCCACATTGGATACATTTATTTATATCTACTGTTGCAACCTTGTCTGATACAGCACGTTTTTCATACTTGGATGTTCCCACAGGATATTGCCCAGCACCAAATTCCCCATCAACACGAAAACGTGACACAGGAATACTGTCACCACGTTGTGCGGCAATTTCACCCAGCGTACCCGCAATTTCAGCCGGCGTATCCAATGTCATCGCAGGTACAAAGTCTGGCGCAAATCCGGACACAGAAGATGGTAATTTATAATGTTGTAAATATTCTGATGCCTTGTCTACTGCGGCCCAGTTTGCAGCCACAACATCCATCCCTTTTTTCTTGTATGTCTTTTCGATTGCGACCTTGGCGCTATCTGCGGCCAATTTCGGGTCAATAACCTGGGTCAAGTTAAAGAAATTCAGCATGATAAACGTATTTATACGATTGCCCAGTCCCAATTCTGCGGCCGCCCGATTCGCATCCAAGAAATATACATTTGCACGCATACGTATCAAATGTTCCTGGGTATCACGTGGCAGATTTGCAAATGCCACATCTGGTGCCAACGATGTATTTATCATCACAGTTCCACCCGCACGCAATCCACGAAAAACATCGAATCGCTGTGCAATCATAAAGTTTGAAACACTGATAAAATCAGCAACTTCGACCAAATATTGACTTTTGATTGGCGCATCAGAAAAGCGAATATGCGATGCTGTTAACCCACCCGATTTTTTAGAATCATACACAGCATACGATTGTGGGTATAATTCAGAATTTTCCCCAACAATTTTCACAATATTTTTAACCGCACCAACGGTACCATCACTGCCAATACCGTATAATATAGCCGTTTTAAAATTCGGATCTTCGACAGAAAATGCCATATCTGTTTTTAATGACAAACCACTTAAATCATCATCAATTCCAACAGTAAAATTATGCTTTAATGTACCCAGCATTAAATTTTCATACACAGCCTTGACATCACGTGGTTTGAATTCCTTGGAACCCAAGCCATATCGACCACCAAAAACGGCGACCCCTGCCCCAACAACAGATTTAACATCTTGGTATAATGGTTCACCAATACTGCCAGGTTCTTTGGTTCTGTCCAGCACTGCGATTCTTTTAACAGTTTGCGGCAATATGTTACGGAACGCATCAACTGGGAACGGGCGGTATAAATGTACTTTGACCAATCCAAGACCACTTGGCAAATGTGGTAATGTTTCTTCGATTGTGTCCACAGCACTGCCCATTGCGACAATAACATTTTCTGCATTTTTATCACCAACATATTCAACCAGACCATATTTTCGACCAGTTAATTTGGCAAATTCATCCATACATTGTTGTACAATTTCTGGCGTTTTTTCATACAGCGGATTTGCAGCCTCGCGACCCTGGAAGTAAACATCTGGATTTTGTGCAGTTCCACGAATCGTTGGTTTATCTGGACTCATCCCACGGGTGCGATTTTCCAAAACCAAATTATCTGGCAATAATTGCTTTAATACATCGTCTTCAATACGAATCAATCTTGATTCTTCGTGACTGGTACGAAAGCCATCAAAAAAGTGCAAAAATGGAACACGACTGCGAATCGTTGCTGCATGCGCAATTGCCGCCATATCGTGTGCTTGTTGAACATTATGCGAAGACAACATCGCAAACCCTGTCCCACGAACAGACATAACGTCACTGTGATCGCCAAAAATTGACAACGCATGTGTTGCCAGCGCACGTGCAGCCACATGCATTACGAACGGGGTCTGTTCACCCGCTATTTTGTACATATTTGGAATCATCAACAACAACCCCTGGGATGCAGTAAACGTTGTCGCCAAGGCCCCCATTTGCAGCGCACCGTGCATTGCGCCAGCCGCCCCACCTTCGGATTGCATTTCAATTATTTGTGGTATTGCACCCCAAATATTCTTTTTATGTTGGAAAGACCACTCATCCGCCAGTTCACCCATTGTACTGCTGGGGGTAATCGGATAAATTGCAGCAAAATCAACACATCTGTATGCAACATCTGCTGCTGCCCAGTTTCCATCAACAATTAATTTAGACATATTTCTTTCCTTCTATTTTTTATTCTTCTGTATCTGTTTCTTCTTCGACAAAATCATCAACGATTACAGGCATACGACTGTTTAATTTACCCATTGCGATTACCATATCCATTGCACGTTGCAACTGATAATCCAACGCATCTTTTTCTTCATCCGTCAATTCTTCTTTGTCATCATCTGATTTTTTATCGGACTTTTTCTTGGCCTGTTCATTTTTCAACGCATTTTTAAAAGACGCTTCGGAATACATACTATCTCTTTTTTCTAAAACCTCTAATTTAGATTGCAAAACCTCAACATCAGGTGTAATTCCTTCGTTCTGGATTGATCGACCAGATGGTGTATAATAACGCGCAATTGTTATATGAATTGCGGTTCCATCCCCCAATGGTTTTTGTTGCTGAACACTGCCCTTGCCAAATGATTGCGATCCCATAACCAAACCACGACCATTATCCTGCAATGCACCCGCAACAATTTCAGATGCAGACGCCGAACCATGGTTAATCAGCACAACAACAGGTTTACCGTTTACCAAATCACCTGGGGTTGCATGAACACGTTCAATATCAGTCTTGTTCTTGCCACGTGTTGAAACAATTTCCCCAGAATCTAAAAACGCATCAGAAACATCAATCGCAGCAGTTAAATACCCCCCAGGATTGTTTCGTACATCCAACACGTATCCGATAACATCTTTCTTTTCCAGCTTTTCCAACGCATCCTTCAAATCACGTGCTGTCGTTGCACCGAAATCAGAAATTCTGACATATCCGATTTTTGGTGTATCTTTGTCTGATTCATCTGCGCCGGCCAACATTTTTTCTTCGAACTTCACAGATTTTACCTTGATAATATCACGTTTCAGTGTCAGTGTTTTTGGTTCACCATCTTCGGAAATAACCGTCAACTTTACCTTGGTCCCAGGACGCCCCTTCATCTTTTTGACGGCCTGATTTAACGTCAAATCAAAAACCTGTTCGTCATCAATATGTGTAATATAGTCACCAGCCTTGATACCCGCTTTGTCTGCTGGCGTGTC
Organism: Alphaproteobacteria bacterium; assembly: GCA_017937735.1. Next base: position 6,234 of record JAGBCZ010000016.1, read on the forward strand.
ATCAATCGGCGAAATAACACGTACAGCCCCCCTGTCACTGGTAATTTGAATTCCCAGTCCACCAAATTCACCATGTGATTTATCACTAAATTCCTTGAAATCATCCGCCGACAAATATGACGAGTGTGGATCCAATGCACCCAACATTCCGTTCATTGCAGCCTCTAACATCTTTTTTTCATCGGCTTCTTCGACAAAGTTTTCACGTGCCACTTCGAACACCATTGCAAATTTTTTCAATTCTTCATAGATTTGTTCATCCGTCAGATGCACAACAGGCTCTTCTTTTTTGTTTTTTTTCGCAGCCAAACAATCAGTCATCGGAACGACCAAAGACATACAAATCAACAGTTTTTTTAACATTTATATACCCCTTTCTAAACAATGTATCAAATCGCATACAGCATAAAACAAAATACCCACCACCGCAAGCACGTTTTGCGCAACAAAAAAACATTTTCTAACCACATACCAAAACTTGACATTTTGTATTTTTGTATTATTATTCGAATTATGAAAGATATCAGTGCAACACATTTTATAAAGGTATCACTTGATAAACCAGATAAGCTGGAATTCCCAACCAGCATGGATTTATCCACCCCATGCATATTGATACTGGGCGGCGAAAATACAAACACGCCTGTATGGGCGCATAATTATTGTATTACTATCGCAAAAACATTGCATTTAAACGGCATTAAAAGTGGCCTGAATATATATTCAGCCGTTTACAAACTGCGTGACCGCAACAGCAGTCTGGACCGACTGAACCTGTTCCGTGAATTTCGTGATACAAACCAACTGTTGCGTTACGGCAACGGCTTGACAATGACTGATATTGCATACATGAATCAGTCATATCCATTAAGCAATACATATCCAAATTATATATATGATGTTCTTAACTTTGCATTTATACCACGTCTGCTTGGATACGGCGAACAAATATTAACGCCCAAAAAGACAAAAGAAAATTTCAAAAAAATGATAATTTACACACATTGTCATGGCACATACGTACTGCGAATGATAGAAAAACATCTTCACCAAGAATCTACCAGATTCGCATACAGTTTATCAGACATGTATGATGCACAAAAAAACACATTGGTAATAAACCATGCGCCATTTGCACCGCTGGAAAAAAGCAAATTTTCCGCCCTATCGTTTCTCAGCGCATCAGATTTACAAATAAGCTATTACAACGAACTGACATACAACATGCAGCAATCGCCGAACAAATTCCAACCTGCATTTTTCGGACCAGAATTCGGCAATATAATGATTGCAAACAGAATCAAAAAAGACATCACCAAAGAACACAGCCAAGTCGGCCTTAGTGGCGACAAAATATCAGCACATTCATTAACGCCAAACGGACAAATATTGTTTGCCACAGAACGCAACACATTACTGGAAGGAACACGTGCCATGCTGACCGGCAAACCAATTCCGAAAACACCAAAACTAATCTGCGCACCAGATAAAAATATTGAACTTGATTTCAACGATTTTAAAAGCCGTGGCAAAAAAATATGCGCTGATTTAAATATAAAAACACTTTAATAACACAATAAACAACAATAATTTATCCCGATAACCGGCGTTACACGTCACACACAAAAATATATTGACAAATATGTTTTATGTATTATATTTATAAAAAAGAGAACAATATGGCATCCAGTTCGCATAACAAGAATTTGTCTGGAAATAACACACAATTTATGCCACCACATAATGCGGTGGATGTCAACACGCCATTACAAAATTTAGTTCATGGCCGCGAAACATATATTGTTAACTATGGTGACAATTTTATTATGAAGCGTCCTTTGCCACAATCAAGCCAAGAAACACGTAATGAATGGTTGACCAAACAACATCGCACAAAAAACATTATTGATGCAATTCATGCAGTTGGCAATCCACGATATTATATCCCACGCATGGAATTCATTAACGATGACGAATTTCAGTTACTGGAAGAACGCGCCCCAGGCGAACACCTGACCGCAGAACTATTTAAAAAATTATCACAACGTCAAAAGTACGAAATTATTGATGGTATCGCTGCATTTTTGGTTGATATGAATGAATCCAAGCCTGTCCAAGACATACAAAATCATCAAATATCTTCGGAATTAAAATTCAATGCTTTTTCTAAATTCCTGGACACTAAAATGTCAAACTGGTTCACAGACACAGAAGTCACAGATATGTTAAACATTCGTGACAGCATTATAAACTTTAAATACGACACACAATACGCATGGGCACACCGTGATTTAAATCCAGGCAACGTATTATACGATGCCAAGACCAGCACATTGTCATTTATTGACTTTGCCGAAGCAAACTATGATTTTATTTATCATGATATCTTTTCACCACTACAAATCGAACTGGGGATATGCAAACCTGTATATCAAAGATATTATCAATTACATGACAAACAAAAATATTCTATGCCAAGCCCAACAAATGAAATGGTTCGCCATATTATGAAACACCGCATTATGTTTGTTTTCCTGCGCCGTTTCATCAAGGCCGCAGACGATTTACGCCCAAACACACAGACCGTCAAAGGCCGATTAAACAACGCCAATAAAGTCGCATTTATGCGGGAACAACTTGCCGCAATAAAAAAGTTAGAAAAACAGTTTTCTAAATAAAAGAATATATTCACAACTTTACATTTTATTTAAATTTGCTTTTTGATATAATGTTGTTATCCTATCAATCGCTTTAAAAGGATTTTTATGTCAGCACAGACAAAACGCCTGTTTAAGAAAATCATTAGTTATGCAGGCATTTTCTTTTTCGCACTGGCCGCAGGTATGTTATGGTGGCAGTTGCGCAATTACAGCCTTTCAGATATTGCACACGCAATACTTGATATTCCATTTACGAATTTGGCATTGGCATGCGGTGCATGTTTTGCGGGCTATTTGGCCTTGTCGTTGTATGATTATCTGGCACTGCAATATGTTGGCGGTCGTGTAACATGGTGGAAATGGATGCTGGCGGGGATGCTGGGCTTTGCAATCAGCAACAATGCAGGACACGCAGTTGTCAGCGGTGGTGCAATCCGATACAGATTATATACACGTTGGCGCATTCGTGGTTCGGATATATTAAAAATGCTGACAATATCTGGGTTCACATATTTCTTGGGCGCATCTGCAATTGTTGTAATTGGATATTTTTTAATCCCCAGCACTGTATTTGATAATTCTATTGGGGTCAGCATGGGATTAAACACACTGTTTATATTTTGTGCAACAATTTTACTGACATATTTTGCAATTACATTGATATTCCATAAAAAAAGCATCAAGATTGGCGATGTAAAATTCCAAGTTCCATCAACACAAATGGCAATTTCTCAAACAATTCTGGGAATAACTGACAGTGTTCTGGCGGGGTTGGTATTGTATTTTTGTTTAATTCCATTTGTTGAAATTCCATTTACAACATTTATCGGACTGTTTGTTGTTGCACAAACAACCGGCGTATTCAGCCAGGTTCCAGGCGGTATCGGTGTCTTTGAAAGTGTATTTATGTTGGCGTTACCCGACACGATTGACAAGGCGAATATATTTGGCGCCCTGCTTGCATACAGAATTATTTATTATGTTTTGCCACTGATTGGTGTTGGCAGTTTATTCTTTGTCTATGAACGCTGGTTACGTTCACGTATGAAACGCTGGCTGGCCGAAGCCAAAGAAAAAATTCCTGCAAAAATCAAACATATCAAAGACGAAATCAAAATCAGAAAATAAATACCTTGATAATCTATATATTGTCATGTTAAAATACCCCTTGCGTATGACATAGGATTATAAAAGTGTTTATATTGTCACTAATTTCAATAATTTGCATGGCACTGATGGTTATCGTGGTGCTTTCCCTTGGCATGGGCTTGGACGCCCCACGGGGACAGGTTATTGCTGTATCGTACGCCGCCAAAACAAAAGGATTATTAAATGTCAAAAAAAATATATGTGGATGCAGTCCACCCGGAAGAAACACGTGTTGTTGTTGTTGACACTGCGACCGGTCGTGTTTCTGATTTTGATGTTGAAACAACTACCAAACCCCAGATAAAGGGAAATATCTATCTGGCCAAGGTTATACGTGTTGAACCATCATTACAGGCTGCATTTGTTGATTATGGAACTGGGAAAAATGGTTTCTTGCCATTTTCTGAAATACACCCAGATTATTATCAAGTAACCCCAGAACAAAAGAAAAAGTTACTGGAACTGGCGCATGCAAACATTGTTGATGACGATGACGATCCAAATGACGAAGAAGACGAAGTCGCAGAATACGATGATCACAGCGCAGGCGAAGATAATAACGAATTTGTAAAACGCGCACGTGAATTTAAAATTCAAGATGTTATCAAACCAAAACAAATCTTGTTAATCCAGGGTGTCAAAGAAGAACGTGGTCAAAAAGGTGCATCTATGACAACATACTTGTCATTGGCGGGCCGTTTTGCTGTATTGATGCCTAATTCACGCAAACGTAACAGTTATGGAATTTCCAAGAAAATTTCTGATAAATCAGAACGTGCCAGATTGCGCGAAATCTTGCATGATTTAAAGATTCCAAAGGGCATGACAGTTGTTCTGCGTACTGCGGCCATGGGTGCAACACCCGCAGATATTGCTGCGGACTATGATTACTTGGTTGGTTTGTGGAACGAAATCCGCAAAACAACATTGGCATCTATTGCCCCTGTAACAATTCATACCGAAGATTCACTGTTACGCCGTGTTGTTCGTGACTTTGTCAGTGACAAAGAAGACATCCTGACAATCCAAGGCGAAGAAGCCTTTGATGCTGCAAAACAATACTTTCAACAAATGTACGGTCGTGCGCCACGTAAACAGTTGGTTCACTATAAAGATACCGCTGTTCCTTTGATGGTCAAGGCCGGCATTGAAAAACAACTGGAAGGTTTGCATGGCCCATACGTACAATTACCATCTGGCGGTTCGCTGGTCATAAATCAGACCGAAGCAATGGTTACAATTGACGTAAATTCTTCACGTGCAATCAAAGAGAAAGATATCGAACAAACAGCACTGAACACCAATCTGGAAGCGGCCGAAGAAATCGCATTACAATTACGTCTGCGTGATTTGGCGGGGATTGTTGCTGTTGACTTTATCGACATGGAAGAAGAAAAGAACAACCGTAAACTGGAACTAAAAATGCGCGAGGTTATGAAACGTGACCGTGCCCGTACCCAGGTTGCAAAAATCAACAACTTTGGTGTATTGATGTTATCACGTCAAAGACTGCGCAGCAGTTTTATGGAATCATCGTATGTTCCATGTCCACACTGTATGGGGGCTGGTGTTGTTCCATCGATTCAAACTGCGGCAATTATATTGTTCCGTCACTTGCAAGAAAAACTGTTGGCAAAATCTGCCCAGAAAATCATTATGACGGTACCAACAGATGTTGCTGTATATCTGTTAAATCATAAACGTGCCGAATTAGCAGCGATGGAATCTGAATTCGAAACAGAAATCGTAATTGTTGGTGATGACAGCCTGTTGAACATTGATCAATATTCAATTCAACGTGTTGCCCCAGAACAAAACAAAACAGACGATTTGTTAAATGCGCATGCGCCATCGACAGATATCAAAAAGAAAAACGCCCAGCACAATGATGCCAAGCGTACAACGGTATCTGCGAATCGCAGAAAAAAGAAAAAACAGCCAAAGAAAAAAAGCATTTGGCAAAAGTTGATTAGTTAAAAAATGCCCCACACGGGGCATTTTTTTTAGTCTTGCAAGAATCCACCAGATTGCATTTTCCACAAACGTGCATATTCACCACGTTTACGCAGCAATTGGGCGTGTGTTCCCTGCTCTATAATATGGCCTTCTTTTAAAACAACAATTCTGTCCATATTGCGCAATGTTGATAATCTGTGCGCAATCGCAACAGTTGTACGCCCCATTGCCAATTCATCAAATGATTTTTGAATTGCAACTTCGGTTTCACTGTCCAGTGCAGATGTTGCTTCGTCCAGAACCAAAATCGGTGCATCTTTCAAAAACGCACGCGCAATCGCAACACGCTGTTTTTGCCCGCCAGACAACTTTATCCCACGATCACCCACCATAGAATCATACTTTTTATCTGTTCCCATGATGAATTCATGTGCCGCAGCACGTTTTGCCGCACGGCGGATTTCTGCGTCTGTTGCATTTTCTTTACCGTACGCAATGTTTTCACGCAACGTACGATTAAACATTGTTGGTTCCTGTGGAATAAACGCAATATTTTCACGCAAAGAATCTTGTTGCACGTCACGAATATTCTGACCATCAACCAAGATTTCGCCCTTGTTCGGGTCATAGAAGCGCATCAGCAAATTCACCAGTGTTGTTTTACCGGCACCACTTGGCCCAACCAGCCCGACACGTTCCCCAGGTTTAATTTTCAGATTGAAATCGCGCAAAATCCATTTACGTTTATACTTAAACGACAGATTTTTAAATTCGATTCCACCCTGTGCAACCTGTAACGATGGCGCATTTTCAGCATCACGAACATCCACCGGCACAACCAGTTCTGTATATGCCTTGGTCGCAGACCCGATACGTTCAGTAATCGCAGGAATCTGGTTTACAATCGCCCCAATCATCCCCATGACGTTAAAGAACACGGAATTTGTAAACACGATTTCTGCAATTGTTATTTTGCCATTAGAATACAACCAAACGCACAACAACAATGTTAAACCGTAACAAATATCCCAGATTATCATAGGCACGCCCCAGAACACACGTTGCACAAAGAACGAATGCATCCATGCTAAAACGCCCTTTTTGCGAACGGGTTCCAAGTAATCGTGTTCTCGTTTTTTACCTGCAAACAGTTTTACAACAGAAAAGTTCGATAAACTATCAACAACACGTCCTGCTGTTTCGCTGTGTGCGGCGCTTTGATTCTTGGCGGCACGGTTTAATGGTTTTACCATAATCCAACTGTATATGGCACGAAACACAAAGACCACACCAAATATAATCGCAACATAGGAATTAATCGATAATATCAATCCCACGTTCACGACAATAACACACAGCAAACTAAATATATGCCAAAAATCTTCGATTGCACGAAAACCGTCTGCCACGTATGATATTTGTGTGTTCACCTTGCCTGCCATACGCCCTGTCCAGAAAGACATAGACTGACAATGCACATAATCATGCAATGCCACAGCGATACGGTTCTTTACCTGCGGAATCCAGCGACCTGCAAATGTGCTGCGTATCAAGGCACTGCCATCAATAACCAATAACAACAATGCGATTAAAGTTATTGTTGGCAACGCATGTTCCATCAATGTCATACCTGCTGGCACTGGATTTTCAAACAGCGCGATAAACCAACGCTGAAAATTAGGGAACAAAACCCCATCCATCGCCACAACAAGGTAAAAAATTGCCCATATTGCAATTACCTTGCGAGAACCGCATATTGCATGTTTAAAATAAAATCCCCACAATGATTTTGGCAGCGCTAAATCTTGTGACTTTCGTTTTTTATTGGAAGACTTTGGCCGTCCAATGATTTTGCGTAACATAAGTTATCCTTTTGGTTAAAATTTAATTTTAATTTCTAAAATATTGCCCCCCATTGACCCCACGGCCACAAATATTTTGACGGACAACATTACATATACAACAAACTCACTGGTGCCTCCTTTGGGTTATATTAAGTTTTATTGTAACTTTTGGGGTTATAACACAAAAATATTATGTTGTCAATATTTTTTTTGAATTATTTCCTTGAATATTTCTGCGGGGATTGTACCACCCGTTATTTTAGAATTCATCGGGGTAAAATCATCATTTCCCATCCACACACCAATAACAATATCCTGTGTTGCGCCCACAAACCAGGCATCACGATTTCCATTACTGGTGCCTGTTTTACCACCTAAAACGCCACTTGTTCTGGCACGACCACCTGTACCACCAACTGCAATAACATCCGCCAACAACTGTGACATATTTTCAACTGTTTCTGGTTGTAAAACCTGAATTGGATCTGATGGATTACGTTCATAAATCACATTTCCTTGCCCGTCTGTTACCTTGGTTATCGAATATGGACGAACAGAAAAACCATTATTCCAAATCACCGCATAAATGTTCGTCAGGTCTAACAGGCTCATTTCCGATGCCCCCAGTACGGTTGAATATTCACGGCGCAATTTGGTCCCAACGCCCAAGCGCCCTGCCATATTCAAGACAGAATCAATCCCATATTCTTTGGTTAATTTTAACGGCACAGAATTTACACTTTTTGCAAACGCTGTCGACAGTGTGATATCACCATAATATTTTTCATTATAGTTCTTGGGGTTATAATCGCCAACCGCAAACGGCGAATCGTTCACATACGAATCGGGCATCAGCCCATTTTCCAACGCCACTAAATACACAACGGGTTTAAAACTGCTGCCGGGTTGACGTGGTGCAGTGGCACGATTAAATTGACTGGATTGATAATCGGTACCGCCACTCATTGCGCGTAATGCGCCATCTGTTTCCATCGCAATAACCGCCCCCTGATATTCACCTGTTTTATCAGACAAAATTGCGGCAACATCATCCTGAACATCCGTATCCAGTGTGGTATACACAAACATATCAGATTCAAATTCACCAATTCTGGAACGCAGTTCATCCATCACAAAATCAGTCCAATATCTGTATTGATTTGTATCCCCTGCCGGTATTGCAGGCCCCAAACTTTGCGCTGCAATTCGGGCCTGATTTATATCAATATAACCTTGGCGCACCATTTCAGTTAAAACGACACGCGCCCGTTCAATATTTTTCTGTGGATTACGCAATGGACTGTATGTTGTTGGCGCCTTTAACATGGCAGCAATTTGTGCCGCCTGACCGATTGACAGTTTATTTGCAGGCACCTGAAACATAACACGTGCAGTCGCATCAATTCCACGCATACCACCAACCAATGACACACGGTTCATATATAAATCCAATATCTGATTTTTTGTAAAACGATTTTCCAACCAATATGACAAGATAACTTCTTGAACCTTTCTGGAAATCTTTTTTTCACGTGACAAGAAGATATTCTTGGCTGTCTGCTGGGTTATTGTTGAACCGCCCGCAGCGATTCGTCCAGATGCCAAATTAGAAAATACAGCACGTGTTATACCACGTAAATCAATTGGCCCGTGTTTAAAAAATCTTTTATCTTCGATTGCAATAATTGCCTGCCATACATGTGGGGGCAACGTTTCCACAGACACAGGCGTACCCATAATACGATTTGCACTGCGAATTTCATTACCGTCTTTGTCCAAGAACACAACCGCCGCTGATCTTGTTTCATGCAAAATCGAATCCAATGATGGCATACGCAAATATATAACAGAAACATATCCTGCAACTGCAACGCCACACAACAACACTGCATTAAACAGGTATACAAACAGCCGCCATTTCCATGAACGTTTAACTGTATCTTCTTTGACAGATTTACGATTTCTTGCCTGCATATATAGACCCAACACAGACATTTTATCATAAATACCTTGCCTTTTTTAGTACAATTTATAATCATACGCATACAAGCAAAGGAAGAAAATCATGAAAAAGATAACATGTTTACTGGCACTGCTGACAATATCAACGCCAACATTTGCGTACGACACAAGACACGAAACATACGCAGGGTTCCGTATTCACAAAAACGAAAACATTGCATTTGAATATGATGTGCATGGCGCATCAGACACAACACTGCGCCGTGATAATTTTGGCATTGGCGGCATTATCGGCAATCGATTAAGCGATCATGTTGCAATCGAATTTGAAACATCATATACCGGCGCAGAAAACAGCAATTTCAACTATGACATCTGGGCAAACATGTTCAACATGTACCTGTTCCAAGAATTTTCTGATGCGATTTCACCATACGCAGGCCTGGGTATCGGCTTTGCCAGCATTTGGTCCGACATCGACACAGTTGCAACCCGCTTTTCAGATTCTACATTTGATTTATCGTATCAGATTATGCTGGGGGTAAACTTTGCATTAAACGACCGTGTTGATATCAATTTGGGAATAAAATATCAGTACTATGGTGAAATAGAACACAAACTGAACGGTAATGAATATGCAACCAGCACTGCATCTGGCACAGAATTCTATTTTGGTGCTGCATATAAATTCAGTTTAGATGAAATCTTTTAAACAAAAAAGCCGTCAAATGACGGCTTTTTTAAAATTCAAATCTGATTCCCAACATAACATTGGCATAAATCATATTTTTCGCACTGAAAAATTCACGATGACGTGTATCATCAACGTTTGTCAGTCCCCACTTTATACGTGGCACATACATCACACGTGCGCCAAAATCGAGGAACATACGTTCGTTAATTCCATACGACACACCGCCCGCCAACAATGCCGCAAAATTAGATGTATGGCGTTCTGATTTATAGAATTCAATCATATCAACACCGTTGACATTAACAACTTCGCCATACGGGGTTAAATCCAATTGGTATGCAATATCGCCATACGGGTCAGACAAATTCAAAACAGTTTTACTGTCTGCGTACCCGATACCAAGACCAACATACGGGATTACGGTCCGCATTGGTTTATACAGTCCGTCATAAAAATCATAAAACGCCATTAAACTGATGATATCAGTTGTAACATCTGAATTTACTGAACCGCTTTGCATTGGTAACACAATACCTTCCGCACCGGGGTCACCACCCTGCAATTCAACATCACCACTAAACATCGGCGATGCATTATAATCACTTTTTACGATATGGTCCCAACCAACCTCAATTCGCCACTGTGGCGTATGTGGAATCGTCCAACCGATACTGGCACCCGCAGCAAAAGAAAAACTATCAAAGTCATCACTGGGGGGGATATCTGCAACCTCACTCTTGCCGGCGTACAACCAGCCTGATGGCGATCCAAGTGTTCCTTCGTAATAACCCTTGGTTGCAATTTCTGTTTTATCAGGACTTAAATAATATTCTGTTACGATTGCGCCGGCGTTATTTTCAATTGTACCCATTGCATACTATGCACCACCACGCACAGCCAGCACAAATCTGGAACCATCATCCTGATACCAACCGTCACCCAGATAAACCCCATCATACTGCCATCCCGCAAACGCAGGCAGCGCACACAAAGACATTAAAACTGGTAAAATACAAATATTTCTTTTTCTCATATTGCGTATTATACCACAAAAAGCCCCCCGATAAAATAAAAATATAATCCAAATAAAAACCCACCAAACGGTGGGATATAAATTATTTTTTTGCCTTCTTTTTAGCAGGTGCTGTTTTCTTGGCCGCAACAGGCTTTTTAACCGGCAAGGCCTTGTATTCTTTGTACAATGCCGCAGTACATGTGTAAACCAACAGCGCAGACACAGCAGTAATCAACCCTGGGACCAAACCATCAGAAAACAATGCAAACAACAACAAAGACACAGCCAAAACGACTGAATATCCCAAATTTTTAGACAAAACTGTTAAAATTTTATCAAACATTTTTTCCTTCCTTTTTTTATCTCTACACACACAGTATAAACAGATAACGCAAAATATTCCAACAAAAAAATATCGCCCACATACGGGCGACACTTTTTTTCAGGGGAGAAAACATGAAAACTTTTTTACAACACTACATATCCACCAACACGTGCTGTCTTTGGTATTGGACCAAACGAAGAACGTGGGCTGACATATATATTTCCTGTGACAACGAATTCACCACAGAATTGTAACAAACCGATATCACGCAAGAACAAATTGCCGTTAATTTTCACATCACAAGGCAAAGTGTACTTATGCATATTTTGCAGATATAAATTTCCGTTAACCTGTGTTTGATTGCGCAACAATTTACCTGCGGCACGTCCGTCAATTACAATATCACCCAAGAATTTTTTACCCTGTTTTGCGACTTGTTTTTTTGCGATTTCAACTTCTGCTTTTTTAACAGGCACGATGTTCACAGGTTGACTGTGCTGTTTTGTTGTTGCAGGCAGTACAGGCATTGGACGTGCGCTGACACTGCGTTCTGCAGTTGTAACAGGCACAGGTTCTGCGACAATAACCACAGGGGCCTTGTTACATTTCGTTACATCCAAGATTAACATTGAAAACAATACAATAATAGAAATCAATAAAGTGATATTAACCAACCCAATAACATTTATTTCACACAGCCAGTTCCAAAATGTACGCAGTAATTTTGCAATCTTTTTAAATGGCCAGCAAACAATATTCCAAACACGTGTCCAAACAGATGTTTGTTTACCAGATTTTTTTACTAATGCAGCCTTGCGAGTGCTTTTCACACGGCGTGCAGCCGCTTTCATTTTCTTTTTAGTTGGCATAATTCATACCCCTTTGTATTAAATTCATTTGTTACTAATATAGCCTAAATTTATTATTTGTCAAGTATTTTGTCAAAAAATATTATTATTTTGATTTTTTCTTAAAATATATTTAACCTATATACCATAAATGTGGCGGATATTTGGACTATCTTTACTGTTATGTGGATGCATGTCGACATGGGTTGCACCTGTTGAATTTATCCAGCAAGGGGTCACTGCCCCTGACTTTGAAATTTTCACATATCAAAAAACAGCATCCAACACACAGCCAATACACATTTATATCGAAGGTGACGGTCACGCATTTGATGCACGTGGTATCCCGACACACAATCCCACACCGCACAACACGTTTTTGCGCAATCTGGCCGCATCAGATACGCACCCCAACGTTGCATACATTGCCCGCCCGTGTCAGTATAATATGTCTGATGCATGCACACAGTCTGATTGGACAGACGGACGATTTTCACAAAAAATCATTGATAATATGACATACACAATCAGAACCGTTGCACAAAACAGACCGATTATTCTGATTGGATATTCTGGTGGCGCATTATTATCAGGACTGATAATCAACCAAAATCCCGATATAAACATAATACAATGGATTACAATCGCAGGCGTGCTGAATCATACAGACTGGACAACATATTTTGGTGACAAGCCACTGACAAAGTCAGCAGAATTAAATACCCTGCCCCACGTGTTACAAACACACTATATCGCAGAACACGACAGTGTTGTTCCAAACGAATTATCAAGAAAATGGACCGGCGACAAAAACTTGATAACGGTTCCAAACGCAACACATGGCCACCTGTCAAAAATAAAACTTCAATTCAATCATTGACAATATATTATTTTGTACTATAATCATAGTATGAAAGAGATAAAGATTTTTCCAATATTTAATCAATCTGCCCCGGGCGTCTGGGATGACTTTTTGCGTATTCGCACACTGACCAGACAACAGGTCTATAACATTGAAACCAGCCCACAAGATTACAAGGATACAATGGCTGAATTTCAAGAATATTGGAAAAAACCATCAAATAACTTTGCATTTGGCGCATACGATAACGACAACATGATTGGATTTATCAGTGGCACATTTGAAACAAGGTACGCCACAATTCAGCACCTGTACGTTTTACCCCAATACCAAGGTCAACATATCGGCGCACAATTACTAAACTGTGCCGAATCTGCGATATCTGTTGATAGAAACAATATAGAACTGATATCAATGACAAAATCAGAAACATTTTATAAAAAATATGGCTACAAATCTGTAACAGGAACAAACCATTATAATAAATCTGTAAAAAACAGCGGGCACTGTGCGGTTGCACCTGTATTTCGTTGCACCGCAAAAACAGTCAGAAAAATGGCAGAACTGTCTGGCCAACCGGCAGAAAGCTTTGATAAAAAATCAATTATCAAAAACCACACACCTGTATTTATATATCGTAATGAAAAATCAGGAATCACCGCATTTGGCATATATGGCGACACACCCAAGATACACGGCGCCAACGATTGGGCAGTCAGCCGTATTGAAAAAGCAATAAACAGATATCATCAAGAATTCATGGCAAGATGCAAATAAAAATCCCGAATATCGGGATTTTTTATTTATGCTGCTTTCTTGGCATCCTTCATAATTTCCACAGGCGCCTTGTTACCCCTTACCACATCTGCATCAATTATAATTTCTGCCAAATCTTCTTTGTCTGGTGCATCAAACATTGGCTGCATCAGGACACGTTCCAAGATACTGCGCAAACCACGTGCGCCTGTTTTACGTGCCACCGCCATTTTTGCAATTTCACGCAGACCATCATCTGTAAACGTTAATTTAACATCATCCATCGCCAGCATCGCAGTAAACTGTTTTACCACCGCATTTTTAGGTTCTGTTAAAATTTTAACCAACGCATCTTCGTCCAGTTCTTGCAGTGTTGTAATCACAGGCAATCGCCCAATCAATTCTGGGATAATACCAAACTTTACCAAATCTTCTGGTTCAACATCTTGCAAGAAATTTTTCGCATTACGTTCTTGTTTTGATTCCACATGCGCACCAAATCCAATACCACGGCGTTCACATGTACGATTACCGATAATTTTATTCAGTCCATCAAACGCCCCACCACAGATAAACAAAATCTTGCTGGTATCCAGTTGTACAGTGGCCTCGCCCGGATGTTTACGACCTGCACCACCGGCCGGAACATTTGCCACAGTACCTTCGATTAACTTTAACAAAGCCTGCTGAACACCTTCGCCAGATACGTCACGTGTTAATGATGGGTTTTCAGATTTACGTGAAATCTTGTCAATTTCGTCAATATAGATAATCCCGCAGCTGGCACGTTCAACATCAAAATTTGCATTTTGCAACAGTCGTGTCAGAACACTTTCCACATCATCACCGACATATCCAGCCTCGGTCAATGTGGTTGCATCAGCAATTGCAAATGGCACATCCAAAATTCGTGCCAACGTTTGCGCAAATAATGTCTTTCCGGTACCTGTTGATCCAATTAACAAAACGTTCGACTTTTGGATTTCAACATTAGACGTCACAGTTACATTATGTCTTTTGAAATGGTTGTACACCGCCACAGACAGGGTACGCTTTGCCGTATCTTGTCCGATAATATATTCATCCAAGAACGCACAAATTTGTGATGGTGTTGGCAATTTTGCTGCATCTTTGCTGATTTCACGTCTGTTATCATCTGCCATAATATCGTTACACAGATTGATACATTCATCACAAATACAAACATTGCGTCCACTGACCAATTTTTTTACTTCATATACAGCCTTGCCGCAAAAACTGCAAAACTGTGTATTTTCTGTATTTGGTGTTTTTTCATCACTCATATCAACACGTCCCTGATTTACAAAAATTATTTACGTTCCAAGATTTCATCAATCAAGCCAAATTCTTTGGCCTCGGCCGGTGCCATCCAGTTATCACGTTCCATCGCATCAAACAATTCTTTTTCTTTACGTCCTGTGAATTCAGCCATTTGTTTGATTAACGTTTGTTTTGTGCGTTGCATTTTTTTAACACGAATTTCAACATCTGTCACCTGGCCTTGGAATCCACCCAGCGGTTGGTGAATCATAATACTTGTATTTGGCAGTGCGAAACGTTTTCCTTTTTCGCCAGCCGCCAACAACACAGACCCCATTGATGCAACCAACCCCATACCGATTGTTGATACAGGTGCCTTGATATACTGCATTGTATCCATAATTGCCCATCCTGCGGACACATCGCCACCCGGGGAATTGATATACATAGAAATTTCTGCATTTGGATTTTCAGATTCCAAGAACAATAATTGCGCCACGATACTGTTTGCCATTGCAGGCTCAATATCGCCACCAACAACAATAATACGATCACGCAACAAGCGAGAATAAATATCAAACGAACGTTCACCACGTGGTGATTCTTCGATAACCATTGGTATCAATGCCATTATAAACCCTTTTATTTTTCACAGAATTATACCACATTTTTCAATGTTTCGCAAATTTATCATATATATAGGAAAAAACCACAAAAAAACAACCGTGGACAAGTGGGTAGTGTTAGTGGTGGAATTATCCGCCCCCTTTGTCACGCCTAGCGTAGGTATGACATTTTTTACCTTGCGCACTTTCACCTTTGTCATTCCTGCGTAGGCAGGAATAGGGTCTTTAAAAATTTTTTTAGTGTTAGTGTTAGTGTTAGTGGTGGAATTATTTTTATTATGCCAACACCTACACTTTTTTTGGCTCGTTTCACTCGCACTGCTTGGTCCCTATTCCCGCCTGCGCGGGAATGACAAAGTTTTTGTTCCTTTTTGTGTGTG
>JAGBCZ010000017.1 GCA_017937735.1 Alphaproteobacteria bacterium
ATGGTCGAACAAGACCCCAGCATGTTAGATTTATCTGGTCAATTTTCTACCTTTGACCCAGAATTGGCAAAGGCTGCAAAATCAGGCCAGCACCATAAAGTAGTAGATATCTTTAAACAAGCAACCACAAATTTATCCAAAACGGCAAGCAAAATGTCTGATTATTGGTTGAACTTGTTAAAATTGAATAAAAGTTTTGTAAATACGGCGCGTAATGCCACACCAGAAAAAGCAATAGCTGCATACGAAGTTTTGTTTAATTTGTTAAGTTTTGCTTTTTGCGAAGACAATAATTGTAATATCGAAGTACATGTTATTACAAGCTGGGATGACATCAATGTAAATCATGAAAATGATGATTATCGAGATGGCACTCATATATCTGCCTTTGCATTAAATGTGCCAGAAAATATATCTGATACACAAAGGCAACAGATTATAGCAGAAGTAAGGGAAAATCCAGATGGACATCCGTATGCAAAAAAGATTTCATTTGTATATGTGAATATTAACAATATTAGAAAAAATTTTCCTGATGATTCAGACTTTTTCTATGAAATGATATCTGTATTTGTGCACGAAATGCAACATGCGTTGGATTATCAACACCCAAATCGTGGCGCCTTGGGGGCACAGGTAGAATATATAGAACGAAAATCAGGTATAGAATATCTGGAATCACCTGTCGAAAAATCTGCATATTCAGTAGAAAACTTGGTAATAGAACGATTGAAAAAATCAAAAGAATAAATGTTTTAATATTCGTAAAGAAATCACACACAATCAACCAAATATATCTATTTTAATCCACTAATTCACCGGCCTTGATGTATTCTGGGTCGGTTTTTTTCAGGTGTTTCTGGGCGATTTTTGCATATTTCTTGGCATCCTTATCCCGGCCAATCATGTCATAGTATTCTGCCATGGCCCATGCACTGCGCCCAACATCGTCATCACCATACGCACGTGCCAAAACCCAATACGTAAATGCAGTTGCATCTGACAGTAATGATTTCTTGGATAATTCAATCGCATATTGTATATCGCCTGGCCGTCTGCGTTCAGTCAACACCAACGCCAAGGCCGTTTGTATCTGTGGCGCATCTGGTGTTAATGATAAAGATTGTTCATAGGCACGAACACTGTCATCATAATGTCCAAACTGATATTCGATATCACCCAACAGTTCATAAAAGTATGGATTCTTGGGATGTCTGGAAATCAGTGTTTGTACGCCTATTTTTGCACCGTCCAGATTGCCGGCACGCATATTTGCAATTGCGCGGGCATATAATGCTGCATCTGATTTATCAGAATATGGATATTTTTCCAAGACTGATTTCGGGGCATCTAGATATCCAATCAGTTTTGCACGCACCAATTCATATTCATCTGATTTCTGCGATGCGATATTGTCGTTTATATCGTATGTTATATCTTGATTGTTAATTTGCGATTTTATGTTATTTAATCTTTCTGTGGTCAATGGATGATTGATGCGATTTGGATTGATTTTAGATTCAAATTCACCTGTTAAATCATGCATCTGTTTGAACACATCAATAAATCCGTTTGGATTTTGACGGGCAGAAATCATTAAATCCAGCCCAAGACTGTCCGCAATTCTTTCTTCGTCACGTGAAAACGCCAACACGCCTTGTTGCGCAACGCCAGATGATCCCGCCAACACCCCTGCCCCCAATGATGGGTTTCCACCCGCCACCATCAGACCAACGCCCAAGGCCTGAATCAGCATGGTTCGTGTCATCTCGGCCGACATGCGGTCAGACATTTGTGTAACATGTCCCCCCAACATGTGTCCCATTTCGTGCGCAATAACAGCCTGTAATGCACTGGGGTTTTTAATTTGCTTTAACAGACCTGTATAAATAAACACATCTTCGCCACCAGATACAAATGCGTTAAAATCATTATCGTCAATTATGTGTATCTTTAACCGGCCATCTGGAATTTTTGCAGCCGTCCCCAATGGACCAATCAATTCCATCAGTAATTTTTCTGTTTCGGTGTCGTTTATTTGCGATGCGCCATATACAGGTGCAATCAAAAATACAGATAATAAAATTGCAATAAACTTACGCACCCAGAACAACCCCACGGTTAAATATAAACATTAAATCATTTGTCCACCCATCCATATCATTATCACGGGCGGCACGTGATGCCAATTTGAATAAATCCCTGTGTTCACGATAATCAACAAAGTGATATTGCATCCAACCACTTTGCCGTGTGCCAAGTAAGACCCCGGCACCACGCATCATTAAATCTTGTTCTGCAATAACAAATCCGTCATCTGTTTCACACAGAATATCCAAACGCTTTAAACCATCTTCACTGACGTTATAACCAAATAACAACAAGCAATACGATTGTGTGTTGCCGCGCCCGACACGCCCACGCAACTGATGTAATGCCGCCAAACCAAAACGTTCTGCATTTTCAATAACAATGATAGATGCACGTGGGACATCAATTCCAACCTCGATAACAGTGGTGGCGACCAATAAATTCATATCAGAATTATCATCTGCGAATTCTGCCATAACCACGTCACGGTCTTTTTTATCCATCTGGCCATGCACCAGGCCCACATTTGCAAAGAACTGTGACAACATTTCATGACGTGACTGCGCCGCAGTTGCAACGTTTTCAGATTCTGAATCTTCGACCAGTGGACAAACCCAAAAAACCTTGGCCCCGTCAGACATCTGCAATTGCAACCGTTCAACCAAATCGTTAATTCGTGATACAGATATCTTGGATGTCTTAATTGGTTTACGACCCGCAGGCTTTTCGTTAATTATAGAAACGTCCATATCACCATATATTGTCATAGACAACGTTCGTGGAATTGGCGTGGCAGATAACGCCAACAGGTCTGGATTGTCGCCTTTTTGGCGCAGTGCTTCACGTTGGGCAACGCCAAATCTGTGCTGTTCATCAACAATAACCAATCCTAAATCTTTGTATTCAACATCATTTGAAAACAAGGCGTGTGTTCCAATAACAACCTTGGTTCGACCTGATTTCAGTGATATTAACTTTTCACGGCGTGATGCCCCCTTGTCACGTCCTGTCAAACATTCGCATACAATGCCGATTTTGTCACACATTGGTTTCAGTTTTGCATAGTGCTGTTGTGCCAATGTGTCAGTTGGCGCCAATAATGCTGTTTGTGCGCCACTCTCCACCATTTTTACCGCGGCGGCCATTGCAACGATTGTTTTACCATTGCCCACATCGCCTTGGACCAGACGCATCATTGGTATAGGTTTCGTCATATCATCAAAAATTTCATCACAGGTGCGTTTCTGGGCGCCGGTTAATTCATACGGAACAGTTGCCCAAAATTTTTCCATCAATTTATATTTCTGTGGGCGAACAACACGGCGATTGCGCACATCCAACCTGTTTTTCCGGCTGATAACAATTGCAGACTGGTGCGCCAACAGTTCACAATATGCCAACTTGGCCATATATGTTGCATTTGGCATTAAATCATTGTCAGATTGCGGAAAGTGTACATGCTGTAACGCATCAAAGAATTCAATTATTCTGTCATCTGATTCACCGTGTAACTTATCTGGTAATGCGCTAAAAATCTGATCCCGCACGTTTGCAAATATCTTTTGTGTTAAACCTTCGCCAGATGGGTATATTGCCTGAACCGATGGGATTTTTGATGCGTTCTGCATTTCTTCGATAAAATCTGGATGGTTTATTGTTGGACGGGTTCCAGCCTTTTCCAATTTACCAGAAATCATACGCCACTGACCAATAGGTAACTTTTTCAGCCAATAATCAAGATAACTGGAATTAAAGAACTGAATAACAACAGTATTACCAACCGTATCATTACAAATGATTTGGGTTGGACGTCTGCGTCCACGTCCGAACACACCCCCACGTTTATGCGACTTTATCATCAGCGGTATTGTTAAACTGGCCCCAGGTGTGACATCCTGAATATTTTCTGTCACGCCGCGCGCACGCACATAAGACGGATGATGTAACAAAAAATCCAACACACGGCGCCCACCCAACAATTCTTCAAAGCGTGTTGCCAGTACAGGCCCCACCCCCTTGATAAATTGCAGGTCGGTATTTAAAAAATCGGTCAGTTCTTTTTTCATATATAATAAATTTAGTGAAATCATACGAAATATTCAATATTAAAATCTGTTGAATTTGTTTTATGCTTGTAATACAATCGTGACGTAACAAAACAAAGGAATTCTGACATGTGGACAACCATCGCAGTAATCGCTGTTATTTTACTATATTTTATCGCAGTCTATAATGGTCTGATTGCCAGACGCAACCAAGTACGTGAAGCATGGGCAACAATTGATACACAATTAAAACGCAGATATGATTTAATTCCTAATTTAATCGAAACAGTTCGTGGGGCGGCGGCACATGAAAAAGAAACACTTGCCGAATTGACACGTGCACGCACAATGGCAATGAAGGCAGATGGCATAGATAGTGCAAATGCACAAAATAAAATTTCACAGACATTGAAAAGCCTGTTTGCTGTGGCGGAAAATTATCCGGATTTAAAGGCCAATCAAAACTTTTTGGAATTGCAACAGGAATTAAGTGATACAGAAAATAAAATTCAGGCTGCACGCCAGTTTTACAATACTGTTGTCATGGGATTAAACACACAAATCGAACAATTCCCATCCAATATTGTCGCCAATATGTTCGGCATTACACCTGAAAAAATGTTTGAAATAGAAGAATCTGAAAAAATCGCACCGAAGGTTAAATTCTAAATATGCCCCAGGATTTTACACTTCATACGCATACAGTTGGGTTTGATGGCAAAAATACCGCCGATGAAATGATAAACAAGGCGGCAGAATGCGGTATGCGAACAGTTGGCATATCAAATCATTTGATTGTTCATCCGTATGTTACACAATCTGCATTTTATCAACATGCAGTATTGGGTGGATATCCCAGAATTTATAATCAAACCTTTGATGATGCATTATCTGAATTTAGACCACATTATGATGTATTGGAAATGCTGGCATTTCATAAACAAAATAACATAACTGTATTACGTGGTATAGAACTGGATTTATTTGATAGCAGAACATGGCATGATGGTTATAAGCGTATACAACATGTTTTAAAACCAGATTATATTATCGGGGCATGTCATTTGATTGAATACGGGGGACGTCTGTGTAATATACATGATATAAAAAATGCATCTGATGATGACCAAGATAAAATGCTGGCTGCGTATTGGCAGAAAGTTCAATGGATTGCACAGTCGGGACTGTGTACATTTCTGGCACATATTGATTTGCCCAGTCGTCTGGGGTTGGGATGTGACGAAAAATGGATTGATACAGAACAAAAAACAACTGACATTATCGCACAGGCAAAAATCCCTGTGGAAATAAATACTGCATTATATAAATACGGTACGCATCCGCACCCATCACCACGTATCATGAAAATGTGTGCAGATAAAAAAATTCCAATGTTCTTATCTGATGATGCACATCATGTCAGCCATGTATGCAAATACTTTGCCGAGGCCAAAGCATACGCAGACAATTTTGGTGTGAATTTAGTGGGATTGAACAAGATTCTTTAATCGTTTGCACGTGGATGGGCGTGCGCATAAATATTTGTGATTTCTGCCATATTTACCTTGGTATATAATTGGGTGGTTGACAGTGATGAATGTCCCAATAATTCTTGCAACGTACGCAAATCTGCACCATCTGCCAGTAACGCAGTCGCAAATGTGTGACGCAGTGCGTGCGGGGTTACGTAATCTGGCAACTGCAAATAATGGCGCAGATTTTCAACAACCTTTTGTGCCATGCGTGGCGACATTGGCAGACCACGTACACTGCGAAATAATTCATCATTGGGGCTGTTACCAAATGGGCGAACGTTAATATATTTATCAATCGCAGACCACACAACCGGAAGTACAGGAACAAGACGTTCTTTGTTGCCCTTGCCCACAATTCTTAAAACATCTGGGTGGGAACGAACATCAATATTGCGCAGTGATAACGCCTCGGATATACGCAGTCCACAACCAAACAGTAACACAACCAATGCCCAATCACGTGCCGCCAGCCACGGTTCGGCAACATCAATATCACGAATTGCACCACGCATGTTTTCAACATCAATTGTATCAATCGCCTTGGATAATTTACGTGGAACCTTGGGCGAAGAAATCAGACCAATAGAATCATTTTTTATGCCATGGGTACGCGCCAAGTATTTATAAAAACCACGTAATGACGACAATGCACGTGCCGTTGATTTGTGCGACAGACCACGCCTTTGACGATTTGCCAAATAAGAACGAAAGCACAATGTATCTGCACGGGACAAATCCCGTGGAAATGGTGGCGTGCCTGAAAAATCTTCGTAAAATTTTAAAAAATCACGAATATCTGTTTCATACGCAGTTGCTGTGTGGGACGAATAATTCTTCGTCTGGGTTAAATATTCTATGAATTCAACAACAACTGCGTTCAATTATACATACCTTATTTTATTTCAAACACTGCGGATACAGACACAGCAACATCCGTATCACGTGAAACAATCGTACCAGCGGCAGTGTCTGCAACAGCAGACGCCATTACCATTTTTGTCCGCAACAGTCCATTTGTTGGCACAGCAGTTTCATTTGCGTTGGTATTATACGATACAGATATCAACTGGCCCGCACGTTTGTTATCGCCGGACGCCAGTGCATTTGCACGTGTACGTGCGTTTTCAACCGCCACAGATAAACACTGTTCCATGATTGGTTTTAATACTTCGGGACTGGTGTACATGCGCAAGTTTTCAGAATATACATTTTGCTTGTTTGCAAATTGAGATAAAATTTGCTCGATTTCATCAACGCTGTTCGCAGAAACTTCGACTGCGATTGTCGTTTCAATCCCCAGTGTAACAGAACGCTGTTCGTCACGATTCCATTCTGTCTTTTCATAAGAATTAAATTGTGTGGTTTGTAATTGAACAGGTAATGTCTTTAAATAATCTGTTATTTCTGCCATCTGACTGGTTGCATCACGCATTGACTGCGCAGCACTATCTGCCAATGTTGTCACACGCAATGTGATTGCGGTTTTATCACGTGGCGCAGTTGTCAGACATTCGCCACTGACCGCAATTGTGTGCGGGATATCATTTCTGTCACGGCGCAACAGTGACACGCCTGTTAAAACAACCAACAATGAACATATACCAACAAAGAACGAACGTTTCATATTCTCTCCCCTATTTAAAAAATTATCCCAGCATTGCCTTTTTTACACGTGCCAATGTTTCCATTGCCACAGGTTTTGCACGTTCTGCACCACGTTTTAAAATCTGTTCGATTTCAGATGGGTTTGCCATTAAACGTTCATATTCTGCACGTGGGCCAGATAAAACAGCGTTTACCTTGTCGAACAGTATCGTTTTGGCAGTGCCATATCCCATACCGCCTGCACGGAACATTTCTGCAAATTCTGTGATTTCTGGTTCAGACGCAAAGTGTTTATACAACTGATAAATCGTAGATTCATCAGGATTCTTGACCTCGTCCGGGGTTTTGGAATCTGTGATGATACGCATAATCTTCTTTTTTAATTCTTTTTCTGGTGCCATCAATGGAATTGTGTTATCGTACGACTTGCTCATCTTTCTGCCGTCCAGTCCCGGTATCAAGCCAGTTTCACGACCAATTACAGGTGTTGGCATTTTGAACGTTTCGCCATAGATATTGTTAAAGTATCCTGCGATATCACGTGCGAATTCAACATGCTGTTTCTGGTCTGCGCCCACCGGCACAATATCAGAATTATATAACAGTATGTCCGCTGTCATTAAAATAGGATATGTATATAACCCCATATTTATACCAGCATCAACATCATCACCATTTGCAATGTTTTTATCCATCGCAGCCTTGTATGAATGCGCACGGTTCATCAGTCCCTTGGGTGTGACATTGGTCAGTAATGTGTTTAATTGGTACACTTCGTCAATATCGGATTGACGGAATAAAATCGCATTATCCAAATTCAACCCCAATGCAACCAACATCGCAGTGATTTCGTATGTATGCTGTTTTATTTGTGCGGCATCATGAATTAAATTCAGTGCGTGCAAATCTGCAATAAACATAAATGTTTTTTGCGATTGTGACTGTTCAATCAATGGCTTTAATGCGCCAACATAGTTACCGATATGTGGCGTTCCTGTGGGTTTAATACCAGTTAAAACAAATTTTTCTGTACTTGACATAATAATTACCTTTTCTTGTGTTTAATTTTAATGTTTTTATGCTAAAAATGAAAGCCCAAAATACAACAGGGCAGCAAAATAATTCAGGCGGCAATGCGCCAACATGTGTTTGCAGAAAAGATAAATTTATTTTTTAACATACGTTTATTATAAAACACGAAAAGTAAACTTGCAATAAAAATCCCCCAAACGGGGGATTTTTATTTTATCACAGCACCTTTTATCAGGGTCAAGTCTTCTTTGATATCGTCTATTTTAATTTGTATTCTGGCGATTCCTGTTTCCAATATGGTTGTTCTGTTTTCCAGCGATGTTATACGGGCATCAACACGTTCCAGTTCCAGAACAGAAAAATCTTGTTTCGCTGCCCAATAAATCACACCTGCAACAAACGCTATTAAAAACCAACTGTCACGCAGAAATTCCAGCAATCCACTGACTGGTTTGGGTTGCGGTTTCATGACTTGTCCCCCCTGCCCCTGGATATCAATGTTTCAATTTGATGTACCAAAAAACGCTGTGATTCCAATGAACGTAATTCTGAATCTGTGGCATTCGGCCCCAGCGCACGTTCAATTGTTATCTGGCGCAGATGTGCCAGTACACGTTGCCCTGATACACCAGAAAATGTTTTGGCATACGCCAATTCTATATCTGTCATAGCGCACCCCCGATAACACTTTCAATTGCTGTCATTTGTGCAATTGGTGCAATGTATTTCAATTCTGCATCACTGTTTAAACTAATCGGCTCTATCAGGCCACGTGATGATAATATCTGCAGTCCCCTGTCGCACAATGGACGGATAAATTCATGTAACAATCGACCATACGTTGCACCCAAAATTCGCATCATATCTGCGTTACGTGCCATGATTTCTGTGGCAGTCATTTCTTTTTCGCTTAACAGCCCCAGTCTGTCTGCCAGTAACGTATGCCGGATACGTTCACGCAAATCTTTCAAAATAATCTGCGATACGTCAAAGTTTGCCGCACTGGTCAACGGGGTCAGACCTGACGACCCCACAGCCTTTGGGATAATCGCCCCTGGGGTCAGGTTGATATTATTCAGGTTTATAACACCGTCATCGTCTGCCTGCCAGATTCCAGACACGGCAATTGTTGCGTTTTTAAGCACCAGTTCAACAACCTTGTTCGCTGTTTTAATATCTGGTAACGCACGCATAATTGGACTGCGCCCGTACAGTTCACCACTGGCCACAGACCAACGAAAGATAATGTACGGATTGGTTTCAAATGTCCCACGGGATACGATATTATTTTCAATATCACCACCAACATCCAACCAAGCAGTAAATTCTGTACCAACCAAACTTTGAACCAGTTTCAGTTGCATTTCTGCATCGTTCTTTATTGAATCACGCAGGTTTGCAGGCGGCGTCCATGTCGGATATTTTTCCATAACTTCACGCGCTGTCATTGATGTTGTATGAAATACTGCGTTTGGCAAAATCGCAATATCAGATATTGGTATCGCTGTAAAATTAAACGCAGATGATGCGCCAATTGGATTTTGCGCCATAAATAAACACGCAGTCCCCAATGTTACCAAATCCATATAACACTGATGTATCGTTGTATAGAAATTTGAATCGTTTATGTGCGCACGTAATACTTGGGTTGCGTATTCTGCATCTGGGGACAAATCGCTTTCTGGGACCAATTGCAGCCACATTGATTCTGGTGGGGTCAGTAATGTGTATATAGATGCAGCCAGATTATCAGCCGCATCAGATGCAGTCGCATCAAACAAGGTTGCCAAATCTGTGTCAGACGTTGGCATCGTATATCTGCGGGCATCATCCCAGCGTGAAAGCCATGGTTCACGCAACGAAATTGCACGTTTATAAAGTTGCAATAAGTTATTTTGCATATTTTATCCTTTTGTTGTTTGTTGTGATTGTTAAATCGTAAAATTTGTATTTGCAGTAAAAGTCTGAATTGTATGCCCCAATGGCCGAACAGGTATGGGCACTTGCGCAATTGCGCCTGCGACTGCATCCAATCCGTCATCGTGTCCCATATATCCAATTGGCGACCAACCTATCATTTCTGCAATCAGCGGTGTTTTTTGAATACGTGCGTGTGCATACAGGCGACCTGTACTTAACACCGGTTCAATCGCAGCCAAAATTCTGTCTGATTTTGTTTTGGTGTGTGATACACGATTTACATATATGTTGTATCCACAACGTAATGCACAATCATGCATGATTTCTGGGATTCCAATACCAATACCATTTGTTTCAATTGTTATGCGATTTAAATTACGCATGCGCATAAATTCAATCACTGTATTACACTGGCACGATAATGGAAAGGTTTCCGAATCAGATACAGTCAGATATAAAATATCGTGAATAAATATACGTTTGTTTTTATCATCACGATATATCAGCACACATGCACTGCCGTCACGTTTGCTGCGACCTGTGGATGGGTCCCAATACAACATACATCCAGAAATGACATGTTCGTCAATTTTTGCAAGACGTGGTTCAAATTCACTGTCATAAAAATGCAATCCCCCGGGATCCAGTCTGGCACGTTCTGGCGATATAAATTCCAACATCATTTGGGCAGAAAAATGTCTGGGCCCAACGGTTTGTTGCATTTGTTCTATTTTTTCAATTGGAAATAATTCTGGCCATGCCGGATTTCCGCCAGTATCGATTATTGGAATTTTTAATATTTTATATCCTGATAAAAAAGGCGTTGAAAAAGCATTTTTTTCATATAACATTGAACCAAAGAAGGAATTTGACATGGATTTTACCCCTAAGACTTTACCAACCAACCTGGAAGCCGAACAGGCGGTATTGGCGGCTGTTTTAATGAACAATCGTGCATTGGAACGTGTGTCTGAATTCCTGCGGGCGGAACATTTTTCACACCCTGCCCACCAAGAAATTTTTAAACTGGCAGAACGTCAATTCGCCGCAGGGATTCCGTTTGATATAATCACTGCAAAAAACTATCTGGACCAGCAAGGAACACTGGAATCTGTGGGCGGTGTTGATTATTTGGCACAGTTATCTGGTGCGGGCGCCACAGTTGTTAATGTTGAACAATATGCCAGAATCGTACACGAAAACGCAATGCGCCGAAATCTAATCGCATTGGGCCAAGATATCACTGACAAGGCATTTATCGAAGATTTAGACAACCCTGTTATCCGACAGATAGAGGTTGCAGAACAAAAACTGTTCGATATGGCAACAATCGGAACATCTGAACGTGAAGTATCTTCGATTGAAACAGCGTTACAGGCCGCATTAAAGGAAGCAGAAATTGCATACAAGGCCGATGGTCAATTATCTGGTTTAACAACAGGGCTGGATGCACTGGATAAATCAATCAGCGGTCTGCATCATTCTGACCTGATTATTATTGCAGGACGTCCTGCGATGGGAAAAACCACATTGGCAATGAACATGGCATTTAATGCGGCGAACGCAATCGCATACGGACGCGCAAACCCAAATTACAAAGGTGCGGTTGTATTTTTCAGTCTTGAAATGTCTGCATCACAATTGGCGGCACGTGTATTGTCATCACAATCAAAGATTCCTGCATCTGCCATGCGTGAAGGTAATTTGACAGATGAAGACTTTCTGAAAATGTCGCAATATTCATCTGCAATCAGCAAAATTCCACTGTTTATTGATGATACCCCCGGCATGTCTGTACCGATGATTCGCACACGCGCACGCAGACTGGCCCGCCAACACGGTGGTATTGCACTGATTGTTATTGACTATCTGCAATTGATGACGTCACCTGGTGGCAAGAAAAACGATAACCGTGTTCAAGAAATTTCTGAAATCACACGTGGTCTGAAAATGCTGGCCAAAGATTTGGATGTCCCTGTTATCGCACTGTCCCAGTTATCACGCAGCGTTGAACAACGTGACGACAAACGCCCACAGTTGGCAGATTTACGTGAATCTGGTTCTATTGAACAGGACGCTGACATTGTTATGTTTACGTATCGTGAAGAATACTATTTACAAAATCGTGACCCATCTGAAAGATTGTCAAACACAACCAATAGCGCCATGGTTGAAAGTTGGCAAAAACGATTGGATCGTGCACGTGGCAAGGCGGATATAATTATCGGGAAAAACCGTCATGGACGCCCTGAAACAGTCAGAACAGCGTTCTATGGCGATTACAGTTTGTTCGATAATTTAGATGAATTCCAGGCACGTGGCGAAAACGAATTCGCACAGCCTGCACAAACAGTAACTGCATCTACGTTTGGTCCAGATCCTGATTCTATGCCAACTGCAATTGATCCGGATGCGTTCCCTGATGATATCCCGCTGTAATTTTTGTATATTTTACTTGCACAATTTCTAAAAATTGACTAATATTTTGTCAAGAAATCTATTTTTAGGAGTTTTGCCATGGCACAAGAAGAAATTATCTTTCCAAATAACATACGAAATATTCGTTTATCTGCTGGTATGAAAATGACAGAATTGGCACGCCGCACGGGGTTGTCTTTGTCTGCTGTTTCCAAAATTGAAAAGGGCGTACGCCGCCTGAATCAAAAGCAGTTGTTGAATATTTGCAATATATTGGGTTGCAAATTATCTGATATATTCATCAAAGAATCTGATGATGTTGCAGATCAATGGCAAAATGAAATTAAACGCCGTATGACAGACAATGAAGACAGCGGTCTGAAAGTATTCGGCAGCGGTCTGCGTAAAATTCGCCAACAGCAAGGAAAAACCATCGCACAGGCGGCAAAAGATGCCGGTATGACATTGTCTGTGTATCATAAAATCGAAATCGGTCAACGTGAAATCTATAAAAACGAAATCGAACCATTGGCAAAATCGTTTGCATTGGGTGTTGAAGATATGTTCAAACAAATCGCAGACTTATATAAATCTGGCGAATTAAATAAACATATTAACAAGGTTAAAGAACGTGTAAAATCTGTCTTAATCCCTGGCAATCCAATGTCTGGAATCGACATGCATGGCAGTGTTTATGGTGCAAAATTATATGACAGCGCACGTAAAAAACTGGTACCTGTTTTCGGTACACCATCTGGCAAATCGATTTCTTTTAAAAAGTCTGACGAAACAATGATTGTTGCACCAATGACGTTGGAAGGTCGCAAAGGCATTTATGCAATTATTCCAAACACAAAAAGATTGGGTGGTTTTATCCCTGAAAAATCTTATTTGTTTGCTGATGCATTAACACCTGCACAACCTGGTGATTTGGCTGTGTGTATTGATACAGACTTTGATACGTTGGACAGCGACACAAAGACAACTGCGCACGTTGTCAGCGTTCGTCAAGATGCCAAAGGAAAAGTATACGGTCATATCGCATCGCCAGAAGAAAAAGTTACAGGCCAAACAATGCATAAAATCATTATGATTGTTATGGAATAATAACCACTTTCACAGGAGAGAGATACACATGAAAGCAAAAATTCGTGCAACCGCACAAAAGTTGGTCAATCTGTATCGTCAGGCGCATGTTATTATTGGCGGATGGTCGACTGTGAACCCAATATTTATTAACGAAGCAGATGACAGCGTTATGCAGGAAATCGCTGATTTGCCGACTGGAAAAACACTGATTAAGCATATCGAAAATTTGCGCAGTGGAAAAACCCCCATGGATTCTATTGAACGTGAACTGTTGCCGTATGGCGGGATGATGGTTGGCGAAACAATCGCATCTATCAATTTATCAGCAGAACAATGGGCCGAATTAGAACAAGGTATAAAAAATTTTGTTCCAACCCAGGATGGACTGGATGCATTCACGGCACTGAATGTCGTTAACAGGTTCGGCGAAGAATGGCAAAATGCAATTTCTTCATTGGTACAGACGAAACCAAATCTGCATGAAAATTGGACAACCATCAAACACACTTTTAATGCGTACAGATTATGGAATTCAGCGAATTTGGTTATATCAACACCGTTAACAGACCGTGTCCGTGCCCAAGTTCAAGCAGAAATGCCCGAATACGAAACATATCTGCCAATGTTTGGCGATGCAGGCACACAACTGTTAAATAAATTACGCACATTTATTGCCGTCTAATGTATCATATTATGACGTTCGATATATCGTGTCATACGTATGCGGTGTGCCGATGTAAATCATGGTGCCTGTGGGGGACAAAATAAAGTCTAGTTCACGCAATCGTTCACGCAGATTTTCACGTTTCTGTACCGTGTTGGATGTATTTGGCACTTCGACATCATCGCAGATAATTAAATCCGCACGCATCCCCGTAATATTTCCATATACACCCTGACAAATTACAGACGGTTCCCGAATACCGATTGGTCGGTTAATTGTGATACGACCTGTGGCCCACTCTTTTTTGTTTGCAGGTATCATATCTGTACAAAATGTATGATTTTCCAAGATATGGCGGATGTGCGACACCATACGTGTAGCCAGCGTATTTTCTGCTGATAAAATCAATATTCGTGTTTCTGGGTACAAATATAATATACACGCAGCAAACACACCAACAACGGTTGATTTACCCGAATGACGAAACGCCATCAATAATCCACGATGCGGGTCAGTTTCCCAAACATCTACCAAAAAGCGCATAATTGTACGATGATGTTCTGGGGTTTGAAATCCCAATATACGGTTCCATTCATCCAAGAATTTATAAAATTCCGTAATCATCATTGTTTTCATTTGGTGCCACATCCGTAATATAGCCATAGTCATTTATCAACTGTGGTAATGCATTATCCAGCACATGCAACAAATTACGATATAATCCAAACACAGGTGCACCTGACAGTTTATCTTCGATAACATGCAATGTATAATTCATCAGTTGCGTTACGTTATCGTGCTGATTTTGCCATTGTGCAATATCAAAATCTATCTGACGAAAATCTTGAAATGCCGACAACAAAAAATTAAAGTCGGAATTTAAATTTTCTGGATCTATGCGTTCTGTTGGCTGATAATCGATTGTACGTGACAAAGATATCTGACGAAAAATATCTATCTTTGTGTCTGCGACTGGCGCAACATCAAAAACAATATTTCCACCAGTAAAATCTTCGTTTGGCATAACCGCAAAATTGTGTTCTGGCGCATCAAGCATATCATTTATAGCAACATGAACATCTGCGATTTGAAAGAAAGGAAAAGAAAACGCAAATTCAGTTGTTACACCATCTGCAACATAAGAGATTTTATACATCTTATACCCCCACAATTCTAGCCCACCAAATCATCAAATCTGGACAATATTTTTTCCAACAAATTAACTTTTTTTGCCTTGGTATTTTTTAATTTTGTCAGATTATTTTTTCTTTTTTCGTCATACGGCGCAGACGCTTCGGCACGCAGACGTTTTAATACGGCGCCTTCGGTCATACCATTGTTAGACATACCAGATGCACCATATTTTGCACGCTGGGTGGCCAATACTTTTTTAACCAGATTTGTTTTTTCTGCTTCATCAGATGCCATTTGTTTTAATATTTCTTGGCGCTGATTTTTTGCAGATTTTTTTGCGTCTTTGTAATCCAAAATATCTGTTACATCTGTTACAAGTTGTCCCATATTTTTCCCCTTTGTTAAATATATTTTTATATTGTGTACCAACCATGAACACTGACTGACAAAACCGTTATTGGCAACGGATCATCACCATGAATTGTCCACATTGGTTCAATCGTATTCTTTAATGTACCCAGTAAATTGATATGAACATCACCGTTATACCCGGCCGAAGACACATCATATATCTCATTAGGCAACGCAATACGATGACTGTTGATTGATATCGTCTTGGTGTTAAGCAAGCGTGCTGACACCTTGCGTACCTTGATACGTGATGCGTTATGTTTAGATGCAGTCAATGGTAATCCAGACACACGAAAACTGAAATTATACTCGCCTGAATCAGTTAGTGCAGACGAATCAAAATATTCCAAAAATACGCGATCATCGCGTTGCACAACAACGTATGTCCGACCGTTACATGTGGCAACAGAAATAAATTTTCCATTTGTTGTATATCTGGCCCATGCAGAAATCCCCAATGCTGCATTTTGATTCAGCACAGCCATTACCCCATCTGTACGTACAACAAATAATTGGCGTGTATTGCTGTTATACGCCATGTCCAGCGGCATATTTATTAAATGCTTGGACAATGCGCATAAATCATTTGCATTATAATTTTCACCAATTTCATCCAGACACAGTTCACGAATATCACGACCATTGCCAGATACAAATACTGTTGTACCTTCTATTTTTTGTGGTTGCAGATATCGCCCTGTCATTGAACCAACAGATGTATGCTGTTTAATGTCAACAGATGTTGGTGTTAGCGGTTTATTAGATATCGCCCATTCGCCACAGTTTGTTAATATTTGCAGGTTATCACTGCTGACAACGGTGCAAATTTCTTGCCGTTCTTGCGATAATAACGACACAAATATGGCTTCGTCATCCAGACCAGAACCCGAATTAAAATTTCTGTGTTGTCCGACCTTGGACATCCAAATACCACTGGGCCATGAACGCGAACCACCAAACACTAATCTGTCCTGGTGGAAAGTGATACTGCGTGGCCAACCACGGCGATTACTGAACGCAGATTCATACCACAAGGAAACAGAATTATTTGGCATAGTATATCCAGTATTGATATACACCACGACCTGTGTTGAACTGATATATTCTGTAATCAGCCACTGATTATCCAACAAATACAGGCGACTGCCCACACTGTCCGGGGTCCAGAACGCAGTATTTGTTGTAAACGTTGCATAATTATTCCCCAATGAATGAGCACTGATTGTTATTTTGACACCGGATGCATCATCGAACTGCATAAATGGTAAATTTACTGTCTGGGTTGCGTCATCTTTGTCAAAGTAAAATTCAGATAGTGTAAATCTATCATTTGTCTTTTGCAGTACACGTGGCTTATGATCCGGATGCACAAATATCATTGTTCCAAATCGTTGCGCATACTGGACAGCCGATAAATCTTCGTATGACCATGGCGTTTTCGTTTCAAACACGCATACATCGTTATGATATATAAACATAGAAGTATCTGTTAATGCAATAATGCATTGTTCTGTATCCGAAACAGAAAAGTTTATTATTTTGGCGGGCCCACGCAGCCGTTCAACTGAAACCAAGCCACTGCGGCGTGATAGTGCGCCACTGGCCAGAACATCCATATTTTCTAAACAAGACACGCCATTTATACCATCACGTACATAAAATTCTGGGGCGACTTCGCCATTTGCGAATGAGTTTTGTGTTTTGATAAAATCTGCCATTATAAATTCCCCTTGTTATATGTTAAAAACGTGAATTGATTAAAGAAAAATCCGAAATGTTATCCACAGGCGTGGTTGTGCTGTCGATAAATTTTGCGTTTTGTAATTCTGATTCATACAATGCAACCAACATACGAAATACTGTTTGATCACCCAGTAATGGGATACAGAATTCCATTGCCAAACGTGTCGCAACCAACGATGCAAAATAACTGGGGAATTTTTCAGGTGATGTCTTGGTGATTGCAATTATATTTATTTTATCAGATGCCGATACAATCTTGTCGCCGATGACACATCCGTCTGATTTCAAGACACGCAATACATCTGATGGAATTAAAAAATTTCCATCTGTATTTTTTACCAATTTCAGTTCCTGGGTGGCAAATCGCCATGGGTGTAATGCCATCAGCGCATCAACAACTGTATCAAACAATGTGCGTGACAACTGGGATGCAGCACTGTCATCTGTTAATGACTGAATTGGTGATTCACCCAGTTTCAATAATGCCATCGAACATAAATCAATCTTGGTAAGCATGATTATTTCCTTTGTTTATGTTTTATTCATAAAATAACAGGCCGGTATTTTACCGACCTGTTTAAAAATGTTTTATAATTATGCCAATGCAACAGTTGTTACATTTAATTCTGTGATATTGATTTTCTTTATCGCTGTATTATCAGATGCGTTAATAATGATTATATCACCAACATTCATCAATGTTTTTACATTGTTAAAATATCCATTGGCTGTAATTGTTGATAACGTTTCATCTGCACTGTAATGCCACAATGTAAATCCGTTTGCATACGCAATAACTGACAAATTTTTATTTTGAAATGCCATGTATTTTTCCTTTTGTTAATTATTTGATTTTTTATTGTGTTTTATTTATGCAGAAGGTGCATCAGAACATTTAACACGAACAATACCTGATGCATCAATCAATACTGCACCTTGGGACATGCTGTTACTGATAAAGTGTGCAGCACGTTCGCCATGCCAAGAAATATCTGTTTTGACTTCTTGACCACATGCATGACCAACACTGGATGCGTGATAGATAAAGCAATCACGATTTGTGCCATTTACAGGTAAACCATTGTACAGAACCCATGTGATTCCCAACCATTTGCGGGCTTCGAATCCGTTAACCAATGGTGAAGCATCGCCAACATAGTCAGCAGATACAAATTCATCCATTGATAACAATTCGTTCCATTGGTGAACACCAACAACTGCAAAACGGCGACCATCGTCTGGAACATCGTTGGTATTCAGAACTTCAACCGCAGATAAAATTAAATCTTTTGTCAGACCAGATGTGTAATCACCAACATTTGCTGTTGCGGTGTTCATTGCGCCAACAATTAATTCATCTGTCTTGCGACCCAGTGCATACGCACCAGCAGATGCAACAACACGGCGTTCATCAATGTTAACTTTTAATTCATCCAATGCATCAACCCAATCACCGGCATAGTAATCTTGCAACAAACATTCAACCGGTTCGTGATTTAAATTCATCACAGGTACAATTCCATGACGAGATTTTGTGCTGGCGGTACCACGTCCAACCTTTTGAAACGTTGTAGATGCACCAACAACACCTGATTTACTGCGGACTGTTGAACGCAGTTTTGTGCCCATTTGCTGATAAGCCAAATGAACATCAGCTTCGAATTGTTTTACGAAAACATTATCTATTGAAATAGACATACAAAAATCCTTTTGTTAAAAATTAAACATTTATGCGAATACGCATATCAGATTTTGTGTTTTGGTTATGCAAATAATGCGCCATAAAAACAAAAAAAATTATCGGGTCTGTATTTTATACAGATTGTCCAAAAAAAATATCAGTCAGACTGTGCACATAAATCTGACTGATACTTTCATAAAAAAGGTCTGTGAATATCACAGACCTTTGACATATAAAAACCCCACCATTATTGGGGAATTATATTATTTTTTCTTTGCACATGCTTTTTTTGCACATGGTTTTTTTGCAACTACTTTTTTTGCAGCTACTTTTTTTGCAACTGGTTTTTTCGCAGCCACTTTTTTCGCAACTGGTTTTTTCGCAGCCACTTTTTTTGCAACTGGTTTTTTTGCAGCTACTTTTTTTGCAGCTGGTTTTTTCGCAACTACTTTCTTTGCTGC
>JAGBCZ010000018.1 GCA_017937735.1 Alphaproteobacteria bacterium
TTCATCGAAAAAACATCGGTGGATATGACACAAAATAAATTTGATAATGTCGCACTGGTTTGGGATATGAACGTATTATTCGAAGAATTTGTGGCCGAATTTATCAAACGAAATAAATCAGAATTAAATATAAAAGAAGTCGTGTACCAGCATAAATACAAACTGTTGAAATCTGACGAAAACGACAGGTGTTATTCAAATACTTTTGTCGATATCTATGTTATAACAGAAGATGGCACCAACATCGTTCTGGATACGAAATATAAAAACAATTACGGCAGACGCGGCGATTTTAGCAATCCAGATATATACCAGGTAACAACGTATTGCAGACTACATAATTCAAGCAATGCAATATTGCTGTATCCAGCCACGGACGATAACACCGATGATATACATCCGTACAGACTGAACGTGGACAATGGTGTTGATGATTTAACAATCAAAACCGCACGTATCGATATTCGAAATGACCTGGCCAGGGCACACCGCACGCTGATAAATCGCCTAAAACAAATATTTTAGGGTTTTGAACCACGGGTTGTATGTCGGCTCGAATTTTGGACCAAATTTGTCCCGATGAGGTATTATAATGTGAATACATAACCAAAAGGATAAAATATGGCAATCGGAACCGTAACCCAGCGTGGGAATACAATTTACGTCTATGATGAACGCGGTCATCTAAAATTCATACAAAATGGTGAATTACAAGGATACACCAGCACAACCGTCAGTGTTCGTCGCAGTGGCAGCACAATCTATGTCTATGATGACAATGGCCACCTTAGTTTTACGCGATAATCAGATACGTGATTGTCTACCCACACATTCCCCGTGATATTTCATGGGGATTTTTTTAAATTATATCAAGATGTTGATGGTTTAGAAACGTGTGTATGGGACTGGGACCTGTTTGTAATATCATTGAAAAAATGCATCACTGGGCAACCATACCAGTACCAAATCAATTGAAAACATAAAGCAATCATGTAACAATAATCAAAAACCAGAGGTATATAAATGTCAGAACGTGCAATGTTCAAGGGTGTAATCAACCTGATTATAAAACAAGACGACAAAGTCTTGTTATTCTTCCGCAATGATGGTTTCTTTAATTATGATGGTGGTTGGTGGGTTCTGCCGGCGGGGCACATTGAACAAGGCGAAACCGCCATGGCAGCAGCCATACGTGAGGCAAAAGAAGAACTGGATATAGACATTGCGCCCGACGATATCAAATGTGTACACGTTACCAGCAATCTGGCCAGTCGTACGGAATCTTTTGATTTCTTTTTTGAGGTATCAAAATACACCGGCACAATTCAGAATTGCGAAGGGGACAAGTGTGCCGATATGCAATACTTTACATTGGACGAGGTCGCAAACCTGAAAAACGTAGTTTCAACCACACGTATATCATTGGCGGGATTGGCGTGTGGCGAAATATATTCCGAATGCAAATCATATCGCAGTGAACAAAAGGATACAAAATGATAAAAGAACTAAGTTATTCTGCATATATTTTGCCGGTGCGTGATGGACGGGTCGCATTGCTAAAATACGGTAAAAACGGATACGGGCCAATCGGTGGGCGACTGGATGATGGCGAAGATTTTTTGACGGCACTGCGGCGTGAACTGGCCGAAGAACTGGGCGAATCTACATCCGCGCTGGTGGACAGTGCTGTTGAAATTCCGGTGCCATATGCATTTCGTCATCCAACACCCGAACGTGCGCAAAAACGTGGTGCATGGGCCGAAGAACATCACTTTTTTATCGTTCACGTCCCAGATGATATGGAATTGAATTTCTGTGAAAATCGCCCCGAAGAAATATCGGTCGCATGGGTTGCGCCCGACGACTTATTAACCCCAAAAATTACACCATTTGACGACATGTGTGATTTTTATTCAAACCACATATTGCCGAACCTAAATTGTCGCTTTTCTATGAGTTTGCGTCCCGAATACTATGAAATGGTGCGTTCGGGTGAAAAAGATATTGAATTGCGTCTGTATGATGAAAAGCGTCGCAGAATGCATAATGGCGACACTGTTTTGATTTACAATGCGCAAAATCGCAATGATTATATTCGTGCCAAAATCATGCGCCTGCATATCGCGCGCAGTTTTGCAGACCTGGCGACGAAAATCAGCATGCCCCGAACTGGTTTTGCATCGCTAAATGCACTGAAATCCGCAATATCAAAATTCTATGATGCCGAAATGGAATCCAAATACGGTATTGTGGGGATAGAGTTAGAAATAACAGACTGATAATTTTACACCACTGCGTTTTCTGTGATTTCAAATGTATGGTTATCACAATCCAGTTTTGCCATGCATCCCATTGGCATGGGCATGATTGGGTCAGTGTGTCCGATATCAAAGTGTGTTACAACCGGCATATCCGTTAAACCAAATTCCGCCAAGCCTTGCAAAATACGTTTTTCGTATTTTGGATTGTTTTCATTCTTTGGTCGGCCAAATATAATCGCACGCATCTGTTGCAAGATGCCACATGCCCCATAATTACGCAGCCAATATAACACTTGGTCTGGGGTTGGATTTTCCTCGGAAATTTCAAAGAACACAATCTTGTCCTTGAAATTATCAGGATTCCAGATTTGTGTCCCCTTAATCATTTCAATCACTTCCATACATCCCCCAAACAGTTCGCCGGTGACAACACCCGAACCCTGAATCCAGTGCCAACCATCTGTTGGTTGCATTTTGCGGACCTGTGTTTGACCTGCAGGCGTAAACCAATCGACACGTTCGTATGTAAAGCCATCTTTATTTTCTGGCACAATTCCGATTGTTGTGTTATCAAACAAGACTTTACGCATGCTTTGTTCAACATAGGGCAATATTCCACCTGCTTCGGCCATTTGCACCAACATTGCTGGGCCATAAAAACTGTTCAGTCCTGCATAATGGCACATGTGGCAATTTACGGTTGTATCAGAATATCCCATAAAAATCTTTGGATTATTGCGGATAATGTCCCAGTCGATATATGGCAGCATACGAATTGTATCATCACCGCCGATATTGGAAATTATTGCCTTAACATCCGGGTTCTGAAACGCCCACATCATGTCAGATGCACGAACCTCGGGGTGTTCGTATAAATATTTTGCATCATCCAGTGCATGTGGTGCCTCAATCACTTTTACGCCAAACGTTTGTTCCAGTTGTCGTTTTGCCTGGGCGTATCTGTCGGGCAACAACCCCGCACCGCCCCATGATAATGAAACGGTCGCAACCACGTCGCCAACATTTAACTTCGCAGGTTTAATTCCCATATTCGCCCCCTTGATTTTATCTTATAATCGTGTGCTTGAACCACTGTTCTTGGAAAGCGGTTTTTTGTTCAATATATTCGTTTGTTGGATTTTGTCCGTCTGGCACAACAATCAGTTTATCATCGTTGTCATTTGTGCGATGAATAATCGCAACGCATTTTCCGGAAAATGTTGCCAACGGTGTATCAACACCCAATACATATGCGTCTAATTCTTCGCCATCGCCCGATATGGTGTTTGGGATAAATCCATAATTCACTTCGTATGTAAAGCCGTGTTTTGGGTGTTTGCTGCCCAGGGGTCTGTCCATTTGTACACGCACTAATTTGCCCAAGAAATCACGTGCATTGACTGGTTTGGGATTTGTGGACATTTTATATCCTTATGGTTGGGATTATAGAATCAGTATAGATTACAATATTTATGTTGTCAAAGTTTATGTATGCTGATTTTTCACAGCATACAATCCTTTTTGACATCTGTTGAATTTGGGTGAGCATTGAATTGCGGGATAACAAAAGATTCTTATCGGTTGCGCAATATTTTCTGCTTGTGTAATTCCGCACGTATACGAGATTTTGGACCACACATACGAAATCCAACTGCACGTCCACGACGATATGCATTGGGTGCCGGTTACAGACCTGCCAGCGCATCCACAATTACCGGCAGACCTAATTGTGTCACAAAGCTTACAATAATATATTGATTTTTTTAACTTTTATGCTAGTTTGTTTTTATATATAATTTATGGGGGTGTTTTTATGGCACATAGACCTATTAGTATTGTTAATTTATCTCTTGAATTTCCGCACAAGGTTTGTTTTAACGGTTTTTCTACCCAGATTTTACCGGGTGACAGGATTGCTATTATTGGTCGCAATGGGACGGGCAAATCTTCGTTGGTAAAAATGTTGCTGGGCGAGATGGACGGAACAACCGGACGTATCAGCGGGTTAGATGGGTTGAATATTGGTTATGTTCCACAAACGGTACTAGAACACGATAATTTAAGTGGCGGCGAACGATTTAACAAGGCTTTTTCAGAAGCTTTGGCGTGTAATCCTGATGTTTTAATCTTGGATGAACCAACAAACCATTTAGATCAAAATATAAAATATTCCTTGTTGCGAAAGTTAGATGGCTATACAGGGACATTAATAATTGTGTCGCATGATTTGGATGTTTTAACGGGTGCTGTTGACAAACTGTGGCATATAAAAGACGGTAAAATAACCGTGTTTTCTGGTGACTATGATGATTATATTGCAGAACAGGATATTTTGTTTGGCGTTCGCCAGCATACATTAAATGAATTAAAGAAACAGAAAAAACAAATCAAGGTTGAAAAACAAAAAGAACAACAACGTATGGATAAAAAACGCGTTATTAAAGATAAAAATAAAATGGCGTTTGATGGCAAGGCAGATAAAAATCAATTAAAATCTGGGGCGAAAATAGCACGACTGCGCGAGCAGTTAGAAACAGTTCAGAATAATATTTCGCAAAACAGATTGCCCGAAAACCTGCAACCAAATTTTGTTCTGGACAGTGCATATGTTTCTTCGTCTTCGACACTGGTTTCTGTGTCGTTTGGTTCGTGTGGATATGCGGTTGGCGCGCCAGTAGTGTCCAATATATATTTTTCTATGGGGCCAAAAGATAAAGTTGCGATTAATGGTAACAATGGGTCAGGTAAGACCACATTTGTGCGTGCATTGATGCAGAGTCCAGGTATCATATATGATGGCGACTGGCATCTGCCAAAAAGCAACGAAATCGGATATGTTGACCAGCATTATGCGAATCTGGATATTAACAGTACGGTATTTCAGACGATAAAAGATACAAATGTCTTTGTGACAGACCAAGAAATTCGTAAACACTTGAACAGCTTTTTGTTCAGAAAAAATGAAGAGGTTTTTTCCAAGGTCAATACATTGTCAGGTGGTGAAAAAGCGCGTTTGTCACTGGCTCAAATTGCGGCTAGACCGCCTAAGTTATTAGTGTTGGACGAAATAAGCAACAATGTGGATTTGGATACAAAAAACTATATTCTGGATGTTTTAAAGCAGTATCCCGGGGCATTTGTGTTAATATCTCATGAAAAGGCATTTGTTAATGCGTTGCCATTAACTGCACAGTACGTAATAAAGAACGGTATGCTTGCAAATCAAAAATAGGTGTTTGTCATGAATGGGTGTTTTCAGGACTTTAGTTTGCATAACCATTCTAATTTTAGTGACGGCGAGAGTTCTGTTGAAGATGTTGTTTGTGCTGCAGTTCGGTCGGGCGTAAAATATGTTGGGATTTCTGATCATTTGTGTTTGCATCCTGGGAAGCCGGGTACAATGGGCCAAAAAGATTTAGAAAAATATGTTCAGCATGTTAGAAAAATTGGAAATCAATCTAATGTACATGTCCTGTTAGGGGCTGAGGTGGACGTGCCTATAACAGATGATGAATGGAAATTATGTGCGGAATTAAAACAAAAATATCAATTTGATTATTTTATAGGCTCTGTTCATCCGTTCAGTTGCTATGAAGACAAATTAGCAATGAAAAATAAATTTGATACAGACTTGCCATCATTATTAAAAGAACACAGTGTTTACTGGAGTCAGGTTTATTCTTTGGCACAATCTGATCTGTTTGAAATACTGGGGCATCTGGATGTCTATAAAGTGTCAGGGGCACAAACAGAACAATATTTTATCCCCGAAATTGCAAATGTCCTGGATGTGGCTAAGGTCAATAATAAAATTGTAGAAGTTAATACGTCTGGATTTTACGAGTCCTTGGTTGGCGAGCAGCTGCCGTCTAACAAGATAGTTTCAGGTTGTATTCAAAGGGGAATTCCATTGATTTTAAGCAGTGATTCCCATAATTGTAAGCATGTTGTCCGTGATTTTGAACGGGGGAAAAATTTGGTGACCAAGCTATGTGGGGCGATTGCAACCAGATACAGTTGCGCTCAACTGAAGAAAATATTTAATTCTTATCATGCGAAGCTTCGCTAGACTTAGCATTGCGTTTCAATAGCTCTTTTAGCACCTGTTTAACATACATACAGTATGGACGGTCCAATTTATGTTTGTTTCCAAACAAAACCTCGGCTTCTAATGGGCATCCGCCGCCACAAATATAAAAGGCAGGGCACTTCCAGCATTTTTCCTTGTTTATCGTAAGGTTTTTTGCCCAGTCTTTATAAAACTTGTTTTTAAATATTGTTTCAAAAGAGTCTTTGTTTATGTTTCCGCAAATTTCCTTGGGGGTATTCCAATAGCCATGACAAACACTTAGATCACCATTAGGTCGAACGACCAGTTGTTGACCACCAGATGCCGCACAATCACTATAGCAGAATGATGGGCTGTGGAATGCGATTATCTTTCTTGCCAATCTGTTATCTTTTGTTGGCGTGTCTGCCAAGAAATCGTACGATTCAAACAACAGTTTCGTTGCCTTTGGGATATATGTTTTCCAATCGGCATCCTTGTTATGAAATTGCATCAAATTATAATTAACAGCTTCAATGCCCAGGCTTTTTACCCATGGCAGAAATGTGTCGTCATCTAATGTCGTGTCTGAAATAGTAACAGACAGACCGAAATTGATATTGCGTTCCTGCAGTTTTTTGATTTTTGGAATCACGGTATCATACACGCTGGCACCAGATTCAAAGAATATTCTGTTTTCATCAGTTATGTGCTTTGGGCCATCCAGCGATATTCCAATGTTCATTTTATGTTCAGCAAAGAAGTCTATAACCTCATCCGTCAAAGCGGTTCCGTTTGTAACAATCGCAAATTCAATTGGGATTTCTGATTCTTGTTCAGTTTTTAAAATAGCATATTTTATTAACGGAAAATTTAGTGTTGGCTCGCCCCCATAAAACAAAAGGCTACCCTTGGGTGCGTTGATGTTTTTCAGATGTTCAAAAAACTTGCTCAGAGTATTATCAATGGTTTCTTTTGTCATAACCTGGGGACATTGATGGTTTAGCTTGCCTATAAAACAATACTTACACGCCAGGTTACAGGTGTTGGTTGGGATGATATAAAGCAGGTTTACTTTCTCGCCGATTTGTTCGTTTACACTGTCTATTAAAATCTGTTTGGCATTTTCATCCTGTTGCTTGTTGTCAACTAAAATGCCTGCCTGGTATAAGTAATCAATTTCTTCTGCAGAAAAACAAGCCAAATCACCCGCATATAAACGATTTACTTCATCTGTGTTCAAGGTGACGGGTTTGAAAATTATGTTGTTAAAAACAGCATAACGATCATGCGCAATTTTTATTTTATGCGTAAATTTTGATAACATTACAAAGCCTCAGTGCCAACTATGCAGCTGGACGTGAATAAGCGCGTGCCAACTTCTGTTGCAAGATACATGCGTCCATCTGAGATACAACATTTGGTTTAGAACAGTTGCAGAAAGAAGCTTCGATTTTGTTCAAATCCTGAATGCTTTTGTCCATTTTAATGATTTGCATGTAATACTCCTTGTCTTTATTCAAGAAATATTTTATAAATATTATGACAAAAGTCAATAAAATAGTTCGTACAAAAGGAGGTTAAATGTCTACAATTCATTTGATGTGTGGGTATATAGGTTTTGGCAAAACTACCGTTGCAAAACAAATAGAACAGGAAACTGGTGCACGCAGATTTACACCAGATGATGTGATGATTGAATTATTTGGTACGGATGTTGGCGATGACTTTATGGAAAAGGCAAACAAGGTTGACGAGTATATCTGGGAACAGATTGCATTGACCATTAAAAACGGACAAGATGTCATATATGACGCAGGTTCTTGGTCTGCAGATGACAGAAAATATGTTATGCAAAGAATCCAAAAACTGGGGGCAAAATCCCTGTGGCACCAGGTTAACTGTGATATTGAATTGGCAAAAAAACGCACATTGG
Organism: Alphaproteobacteria bacterium; assembly: GCA_017937735.1. The sequence goes on from JAGBCZ010000018.1 coordinate 8,246, forward strand.
CACGCAGTAAAAGTGCAGAAGAGCTATCTGTGGATGAAAAGTTTTTTGATGAAAATCTATCCCGGTATGAGCCAATAAGCCAGGCAGAGCAATTAGATGTAGTGGTTCATAATAACTAGTTATCCGCCCCACATGGGCGGGTTTCTTTATCCATACAATCCTTTTTGACATCCTGTGAATTCGGTTTATACTGATTCACGGAATGGCGGAAAGGTTTTATCTTTGCATTGATTTAAAGAGTTTCTTTGCCTCGGTCGAAGCGGTTGACCGTGGACTGGACCCGTTTACAACAAACCTGGTGGTGGCGGACCCGTCACGGGGGCGGGGGTCGGTCTGTCTGGCGATAACGCCGGCGATGAAGGCCCTGGGGATTCGCAATCGTTGCCGGGTCTTTGAAATCCCGCATAGCCCCCGAATACCGATACATCACCATAGTCGAAACCAAAATCCCCTTTGATGATATCACCGACGTATCCAGCCCCGAAATCCCAAATGGGGAATGAAAAAAATAGCGATATAAGTGTTTGTTCTTTAATTGATTATTTGGACATATTATCTATAATGGTCATATGAAGCCTAAATCATACATTATTGAAAATACAGAACTCATGTCTGAATGGGACTGGGATGCTAATGCTGATTTAGATCCAAATAAATTGACACCGGGTTCAAATAAAAAAGCTTGGTGGGCATGTGGTAAGTGTGGCCATAAATGGCAGACTACTATTCACCATAGGGCAGTTAGAAAACAAGATTGCCCAAAATGTAGATATTTATTAAAAAAACACATTTCGTCTAATTTGGTAGAGACACATCAAAACCGTCTTAAATACTGGGATTTTTCTAAAAATAAATTATTAAAACCTGAAATAGTAAGTAAGTACTCGCGTAACAAAGTTTGGTGGAAGTGTCCTGACTGTAATCATGAGTGGGAGACAACAA
>JAGBCZ010000002.1 GCA_017937735.1 Alphaproteobacteria bacterium
ATCACGCCATGTGTCATGATTGTATTCCAGAACGGCGTATTTTACGCCCAACCGCTGACAGTATTTTATCTGTTCGTTCATGCGCTTGTTATATTCTGATTCTGGAAAAATATTTGGATTAAAAAACAAAACGATAAAGTCAGACACCCCATCGATTTTATTTTCACACAGTTGTTGAATTGCACCCGCCGAACATGGTGCGCAACAAGACAATAAAACAAGACGCATATCTGACATATTATTTATATTCATCACCGATTTTATAATCAGAATTCAGTTCAATGATGTTTTTATCATCATCGCCCTGCCCCAGTTCTGCGGCGCTGCACATCATGCCAAATGATTCAACACCTGCGACTGTTCTTTGTGCCATCGGTTTTTTCATGCCTGGCAATTTTGACCCCACAGGTGCCAATACCCCACGCAAACCAACGTGTACATTTGGCGCACCACATACAATTTGTACGTTTTTATCTGTGCCACAGTTAACGCTTAACACGTGCAAATCATCACGTGTTGGATGATTTTCAACTGTTACAATTTCTGCAACGATTGGTTTTGGCGTTGTGTCCGGTTTTTTTGGGACATATTTTTCAGTCAGCATTGTAACCGTATCTTCATCAATACGATTGAACAGATTTTCTGGTACCACAAATTCATCGCCATCGTTTATACGGTGTTCATATTTTGTTGGCCATGAAAAATCATGTTTGTTTACAAAAACATTTTGCATTTTTACCGCAGCATCTGGGATAAACGGTTGTGACACACGTGCGAACAAATCAATCATCTGCATACATTCGTTTAATACAGCGGCTGCGCCATCCGTGTCGCCATTTTTGACCAATGCCCATGGTTCCATTTTTGTCATATATTCATTACCGATTGCGTACAGCCCACGTAATGCCATAATTGCACTTCTAAATTCACATGCGTCCAGTGCATTTGTCAATTCTGTCAATTTTGCATTTATTTCAGATTCCAGTTCCACATTTTTATCGCCAGATTTTGGAACGTTATTACCAAAATTTTTCTGGGTTAATTTACATACACGACTGACAAAATTTCCCAACATACCGTTCAGGTCTTTGTTTACGATATCTGCGAAACGATTGATTGTAAAATCAGTATCGTCTGTTTCTGGCGCACTTGCCAACAATGCATAGCGCCAATAGTCTGCTGGTGCAATATCGATTGCACTGTCCAAGAATATACCACGTTGTTGTGATTTAGAGAATTTGCCACCTTCAAAATTCAGGAAATTCATCCCTTTTAACATATCGACTGTTTTCCAATTATCGTTCATCGCCAATTGTTGTTCTGGAAAGAATACCGAGTGGAACTTTACATTATCCTTGCCCATAAATTGTGCATAGTGCGTATCTGAATTTTTCCACCAGTCTGCCCAGTTTTCATTTGCTGCCTGGGAAATAGAAACATATCCCCATGGTGCATCAAACCAAACATAGAAAACCTTGTTTTCATAACCAGGCTTGTTAACTGGAATCCCCCACGATAAATCACGTGTAATAGATGTGTCATGCAATCCTTCGTTTGCCCATCCACGTGCAATCGCAGCAGCAGATTTTGACCATTTTGGCGCATGTTCTGCCAACCAATCTTTCCATTTGTTTTCGATTTTAGATGCCAAAAAGAATAAGTTTTTTGTCGGTCTATATTCAATATTTGTGCTGTTTGATATTGTGCTGCGTGGGTTTAACAATTCTGTTGCTTCGTATGTTGCGCTGCATTTATCGCATTGGTCGCCACGTGCATTTTCATATCCGCATTTTGGACACGTTCCAACCAGTTGACGATCTGCCAAGAACATATTGTCATCAACAGAAAAAGGCTGAATTGTTTCACGTTCTTCAATTAAACCTTGTTCGTCAAGGCGTGTGAACAATTCATGAATTAATTTTTCTTGTTTTTCTGTATGTGTGCGTCCATATAAATCAAAAGACAAATTAAAATCACGAACAGACTTTAAATGTTTTTCATAGTATTTATTATTGTATTCAATAACAGGCATATTTTCAGCAGCCGCACCAACAATCGCAGGTGTTCCATGTTCGTCAGCCCCACAGACAAATAAAACATCACGACCCATCGCACGGCAAAAACGTGCATAAACATCACTTGGCAGATAGCATCCAATTAAATGCCCCAAGTGTAATTCGCCGTTTACATACGGTAATGCAGATGTAACTAAATATTTTTTTGCCATGTTATTTTTCCTTTGCCTGTATTTCTAAAAAAATAGACGCCAACGGGGCGTCCACCGATTCCCGTTGATTTGTTTATTTAAGACTAGATTTGCATTCGCATTATTTATTTTTTTCCTTTGAATTATAACGAAGCCTTGGCGAACAATGTTTGGCTGTGCCATACGAAGCCTTGGCGAATAATGTTTGGCTGTGCCATACGAAGCCTTGGCGAACTATGTTTGGCTGCGCCATACGAAGCCTTGGCGAAGTATGGTGGGTGGTATTGGACTCGAACCAACGACCTTTACGATGTCAACGTAACGCTCTAACCAACTGAGCTAACCACCCAAAACTTTTCTGCCGGGGCGCATGTTCATGAAACCAACGACCTTTACGATGTCAACGTATGCGGCTTCCCAACTGAGCTAACCACCCAAGCGAGAAACATTATAACAAACAAAATATAAATTGCAAATATTTAGTGGGCAAGTGTGGGTGTAAATGGAAAATGTTAGTGATAGTGCGATTTTTAGTATTTAAT
>JAGBCZ010000019.1 GCA_017937735.1 Alphaproteobacteria bacterium
GGTTTTGGATTGGTATTATTGTTCTTATGTGGCATAATTATGGCTTATACGTTTGTAGAACGCCTGCCATCAAACCCAAACGCAATATCTGCATTGTATGATGCCTGGATACGTCTGTTGGAATATATTCCTATGTTTTTGCCAATGGCTGTATTTATGGGCACATTGCTGACATCATATAACCTTACAAAATCTAGCGAAGGGATTATTATATCCAGCGCAGGCCTGTCACCATATCAGGCAACCCGCCCTTTTTTCATCGGCGCATTTTTAATTGGACTGTTTGCGACAACCGTTATCAATCCGTATTCTGTTAATATCAGTTCAAAAAAACTAACATCCGAAGACTTGCAACTAATTGATAATAAAATATGGTTACATGAAAGCAGCGATGACAAAACAATCACATTAAATGCCCAGACATTAAACAAATCTGATACAGCACTTGATTTTATAAACACAACAATATATATCCAGGGCACAGATTTTAAACTGACCCATCGAATTGATGCGCAACGTGTCACATTATCTGAAAATAAGTTATATACACCAAACGCAACGATATTAAATCAAGACGGCACCATAACAACCGGCGCATGGCAGACAAACACACTGTTAACACCACAAACCGTACTGGACAGATATTTACAGCCAAATCAAATATCATTTTGGGAATTGCCATCATTTATAAAGAAATTACAAAGCATCGGCGCACCTGTTCGTGGTCATTTGGTACAGTTATGGACATTGTTATTTTTGCCATTAACCATGATTGCAATGGCAACATTGGGCGTTGCATTTTCACAAACAAAACAACGCAGAAATTACAGTTTTGGCATTAAATTCAGCCTGGGCATTATTACATGTTTTGCATTATATTTCTTAATCAACTTGTTTAATGCACTTGGGGCGACTGGCACACTGCCACCGATGCTATCAATTATTGCGCCACCGTTGATTATCATTGCAGGTGCGGGTATATTTATGAACAGTTTTGATACAATATAAAAACAAAGGTTTCACCACATGCCATTAAAGAAAAAAAAGAAAACAAATTTTCGCATTGTTTTAATCTGGACAGTAATTGCAATATTGATTTTACTGATGCTGATAACATTTCCTGCGACACAAAACATGACTGAAATTGTGGTATATCCATGAACTATATCGACATATTTTTAGAAGCACTATCCGCAGAAAAAGGTCGCAGTGAAAAAACACTGGCCAGTTATGCATCTGATTTGCATTTGGCAGATTCTGCAATAAGTGGCGGTCTGATGGGCGCAACAGAATCAGACATACAAAACTATTTATCCGCATTACCTGACAAGGCGTCATCTATCGCCCGCAAAGCGTCTGCCCTGCGTGGTTTTTATAAATTTTTAATGCTGGAAAAAATAATCACAAAAAATCCAACAGCGAACTTGGAATTACCAAAAAGGAATCGTGCATTACCAAAATTTTTAACAGTCGAAGAAATAGAATTGTTAATCTCATCTGCGGGTGATGTCAGGAATTCTTTACGTCTGCGTGCAATGATTGAACTGTTGTACGCATCTGGATTACGTGTATCAGAATTGTGCGAATTACCAATGTCTGGGATACTTGGGAACAAATTGTTAATACACGGCAAAGGCGCCAAGGAACGATTGGTACCTATGCACGATGCTGCGATACACGCATTAAACAAATGGATTGATGCACGTGGCGATACAGATTCTAAATATGTATTCCCATCAAACGGAAAATCTGGTCACATTACCCGTGATGGATTTTTCAAAATATTAAAAAAGTGCGCCATATTGGCCGGCATTGACCCAAACAGTGTCAGCCCACACGTATTACGACATTCTTTTGCATCTCACCTATTGGCAGGTGGTGCAAACCTGCGTGCGATACAAACGATGCTGGGACACGAAGATATATCCACGACACAAATTTACACACACGTCATGCCAGAAAAATTAAAAGAGACAGTATCTAATCATCATCCATTTGCAAACAAGAAAGGTATATAAAAATATGATAAAAAAATGCGACCATTTGGGATGTACCAAGGCCGGCACATGTCGTGCCCCAAAAACACGTGATTTAAAGGAATATTGGTTCTTTTGCCAAGAACATGCCGCAGAATACAATAAAAATTGGAATTTTTACGCTAATATGACCCCCGAAGAAATCGAGGCAGACTGGGAACGTCAAACATTTGGCGAACCATTAAAAGATACGGCCGATGCGAACGCATCCGCAAACGATTACGCAAACTTTATAAACGACTTTATCACCGGACGCAGCAAATTTGATCGTATGCCTGTAAAAAGCAAATTACCAACCACAGTCGTATCTTCGTTAAAAGTATTTGGATTGGGTATATCTGCCACATGGCGTGAAGTTGGTGCAAAATACCGCGCATTGGCAAAAAAATACCACCCAGATACCGCCACAGATAAAAAAAATGCAGCCACAGAATTTGCAAAAATATCCGCCGCATACGACATTTTGAAAAAACATTTCGGCAAGAAATAAGACTTTTTTATAACTCCTTTTTATGATATAATTTTACACAAAAGGAGAATTATATTATGAAAAAGCAATTGTCTGTTATTATTGGTGCGTTGGCAATATTGTCCACATCAAATGCATATTCTGACACAAATTGGGGCACACGTGCCGGTTCCAGCGTAAACCTGTCTGGCACACCATCAACACGCACCCGTGAAAATGTAAATTACAAGAAATATCAAACAACAACACGTACATACACAACCCGTGATTCTGGCGATTTATATTATACACAGCCTGCAAATCGCAGCGCAATGTACAAAGAATACACAGGCGCAAATTCATCACGTGCCACTGCAACAAAAACAACCGTACGCAAGACACGTTCAGAAACAGCGAAAACAGTTGCAAAACGTAAATATTTCTTGGCACATCCTTTCTTTCAACCATTGGGTGGCAAATTTGGATCTATAACAGATGCATCATACACAAACAGTTCATACGATTTTACAATTTCTCAAAATGTGAATTTGTATAATTCTGCAAGCCAGGCTGTATCCATTGACGGATTGGGTGCAACATGGTCTGCAAATCAATTTACCATCAAAGAAGATTTCAGTTATGGTATTACAGACCGCTCTGCGATTTTGGGAATGTTACAGTACAATTCATCTGACTATGAAATCGAATATGATGACAACAGCCCATCAGACAAAATGGATGACAGCGGTTTAAACCTGTATGGCTTGGGTGTCCAGTGGCGCTTTGTTGACAACGATCAATGGATTGCAATGGCGTCCGCCTATTTCCAACATCAAAAAGATATTGCCAACAACTTTATCCTGGAAGCCAAGGCTGGATATAAGGTACAAAAATCCACTATCTATGGTTTGGCACGTGGTTGGTATATTGATTTAGATGGAAATTCATACGGTAATGCAATCATTGGCACAGATGAAAACGGTATTGAATCTGCGTTTTATCTGCCATATCAGGTCGGCGATACCAGCGCAATGTACATCGAAGGTGGTTTGGGCGTATTCAGCGTTCTGAACCAAGATTGGACATTAAATATCGAAGCGGTTTATGGAAACTATGATTGGCACAGCCAGGCATCTATCAAGGGTGCAATCGCATGGCAACCAAACGATTGGTTCGCATTAAACCTGTACGGCAAGGCATCGATATATGATGATGCAAATGATAAAACACTTGATTTGTATTATCAGAATTCAACAATCAGTACAGATGATGGCAACGGCGGATATATGCCTTTGGATGGTCTGTATAAGATAGGCTCAGCAGATCTGGATAAATATTCCGAAATGACTGTTGGCCTGCAAGCAATATTCCAATTCTAAACAAAAAACTAACTAGATATTCCCGTGTAATACGGGAATATCTTCCACGAGAGAGAGAGTCCCACCATGCACAAAATTTTATCTGCATTTTTAATCGGCGCCTTTTTTGCCCTGCCCGTTGCATCACACGCAAACGTATTAGAACACGATTCATCAGACCCACTGTACATATTGAATACCGAAGAAGTTTTAAGCCAAACATACGCCGCATATTGGAACAATATGTTTCGTATCGGCCAAGGTATTTCGTACGGAATGAACGAACGTCTGTCAATTGGTGCAAATGTACATTATCAACACCACTTTAACGGCGACCAAGATGGTTTTTCTGCGATTGATTTAGGCGCAACATACCGCATGACACGGGCCAGCGACACAGAATCGCATGTTATATCAGACCTGTTATTCGGATTTAAATTTGGTGGCAGTTCACACGCCCGTACACCATATTATGCAGATTCTACATACTATGCAGGAATCAGATTCGGACGTCAATGGGCTGGGATGACATTGGCAGCAACAATAAAATCCAGTTGGGTTTTTGATGACGAACGTGGCATGTCATTTATTGACTTTATGCCCGAAGCTTATTTTAGAATCGCACCAGATTGGCGCATTGGCGGTGGCTTTACAATTCGCAAGGCAACCAATCGCGATTCATTAACAGGTGACGATTATGATCAAGAATGGTTACACACAAAATTGGTACGCCAATTTGGTCGCACGCAATATATCGGTCATATTGACTATGAATTTGAAAAAGACGAAGTTCAATTCGGCGGAAAATTGAATATTATATTCTAGTGACTAGTGTAAGTGGTTAGTATTAGAATGATTTAAATAAAAGTGGTGCCGGCAATGTAGTGTACAGACGTTACATGAATTGCCGGTATCGTTTTTAGATGAATTATTATCAGCAGATTTTAAAATAAATTAGAATGATTTAGATGTGGACGGTCCCGGTGGTGTAGTGTACAGAAGTTACATGAGCCATCGGGACCGTCCACAGATGAATTATTATAATTTATTTAAGTATGCGATTGCATCCATACCCGCACTACACCCTGTTCCCACAGCAGTTGCAATTTGCATTTTCAAATCACTATGAACATCACCTGCAACAAACATACCATCTGGCAAGGCGGATGGTGCCAAGCGCCCCAGCGCATCACGTTTAATATCTTCGGACAGATAGTCTGTGTTCGCTTCGTGTCCAATGGCAACAAAAACGCCATCAACCACCAGTTGTTCACCATTTGTTGTTGTAACAATCAATTCACCATCTGTTGAATCTGGTTTTTCTTCAATTTTTGCCAAATCAGTATTAAACAGACACTCTATATTATCACGTTGTGCAACACGGTCACGCAATACAGCCTCGGCCCGGAAAAATTCAGATTTACGATAAACAATTTTTACTGTCTTTGCCAAATCAGCCAGATACAACGCATCGTTTAACGCACTGTTTCCGCCACCCATAACAATGACTGTTTTGCCGCTATAAAAGAATCCATCACATGTTGCACAATACGAAACGCCCCGCCCCATCAATTCACGTGCGCCTTGGATTTCTAGTTTACGTGGGCTGGCCCCTGTTGCAACGATAACTGATTTACCAATATATTCTTTGTTATTTGCAGTAACAATAAATTCGTTATTTTCATTTTTTGTAACATTTGTTGCACTAACAAATTCAACAGTTGCGCCAAATGATTCTGCTTGTTTTTTCATAAATTCGGCAAGTTCCGCACCACTGCCGGCCCAACCAGGATAATTTTCCAGCGTTGCGATACCAGCCATCTGACCGCCCAGTCTATCACCACCCAAGACGATTGTTTTTTTATTTGCACGGGCTGCATACAGTGCTGCTGTCAGACCCGCAGGTCCAGAACCTAAAATAATAACATCATACATTTGACTTTCTTCCTTCGTTTTTTCTTTGGGTCAATATAACAAAATTCACATCCCCTTACAACCAAAATAATCACGAATTAAACAGGTTGCAAAAAACCTAAAATTATTTTATAATTTTTGTCGATATGACATTGAAATTTGTATTTTTTAGTTCATCATCATCCCCATTTGGGGAATAATTTGTCACGCATTTTCTTTACAAAGAATATAAACAGTTATAAAATACAATCCAGATTTATAAATAAAGGACACTAAAAATGTTGGATATAAAATTTATTCGTGAAAATCCAGACGCCGTAAAACAAGCATGTAAATTAAAAGGCTTTACAGATTATACAGATCAAATCTTAGAATTAGATGCACGTGTTCGTGAACTGAAAACAATCACACAAAGCAAGACTGCTGAAAAAAACAAAATCACACGTGAAATACCAACCGCCACAGACAAGGCGCCATTGATTGCAAAATCCAAAGAAATCAATGCTGAAATTGCAAACGACATGGCAGAATTGGCAGACAAAGAAAATCAATTAAACGAACTGTTACACTGCACACCACAAATTCCATCAAAAGATGCCCCAATCGGTCGTGACGACACCGAAAATGTCGAGGTTTATCGTATCGGCACGCCACGTGAATTTGATTTTACACCACGCCCACAATGGGAATTGCTGGAAATGAACAACTGGTACAAACCAGAAAAAATCGCATCTATTTGTGGCACACGCACATACGCCCTGTTTGGCGAAGCAGCCGAACTGGAACTGGCGATACAAACATACGTTATTCAGAAACTAATCGCCAAGGGATTTACATTTGTAAATTGTCCTGCGATTACAAAACCACAAACAATATTTAATGCAGGTCACTTTATGGGCACAGACACATCCGTCATGACAGGCGATGTATTTATGCTGACAGACACAGACAGATGTTTGGCTGGAACCGCAGAAATTATTTTAAATTCGCTGCACAGTGACGAAGTTTTAAATGAAAAAGACCTGCCAATTAAATACGCCGGATTTTCGCCATGTTTCCGCAAAGAAGCAGGCGCTGCAGGCCGTGACACACGTGGCATTGTCCGCATCCATCAATTTAACAAGGTTGAACAATATATCTATTGCACACCAGAACAGTCTGATGAAATGCACGAACATTTGTTACGCAACCTGTGCGAAATTATGGAAGATTTAGAATTACCATATCGTGTTATTGCGGCATGTACGGGCGACATGGGATTTAACAAAGTAAAAATGCACGATGTAGAAGCATGGTTCCCAAGTGAAAACACATACCGTGAATTGGGTTCTTGTTCATCAATTGGCCAATTCCAAGCCCGCAGAACAAACACACGTTTCCGTGCAACAGACGGCAGCATGCAATTCTGCGCAACATTGAATAATACTGGTATTGCCCTGCCACGTGCAATTGTACCGGTCATTGAAAACCATCAAAATCCAGACGGTTCTGTAAATATACCAAAGGCATTACAACCACTGATGGGTGGCCGCACAAAAATCGGTGGAAAGCATAATCCCCTTCGCTAGGCGAAGGGGTGGACGCGAATGCGGACGGGGTAGTGGTAAATTATGCATATAAAATTACCAGTAAATAAAGAACTACGAAAAAACGCACGTGAATTACGCAAAAACTCTACCTTGTCCGAAGTCTTGCTATGGAATTTATTAAAGAATAAACGTGCAAACAATCTTGATTTTGATCGGCAAAAAATTATTGGTAATTACATTGTTGATTTTTACTGCCCCAAATTAAAACTTGTGATTGAAATCGATGGCTCTTCACACGACAACAAATATAAATACGACAAAAAACGTCACAATTATCTAGAATCCCTCGGATTAAAAGTTATACACTTTGATGACCGTGATGTAAAATTTAATATTGATAAAGTTATACTTACTATCGAAGAAATAATAAATAACCACTACCCCGCCCTAACGGGCACCCCTTCGCCAGACGAAGGGGATTAACCACTGATGGGTGGGCGCACAAAAATCGGTGGAAAGCATTAAAAAAACTCCCGTTTGGGAGTTTTTTTTTATTTTTGAAATGCCTGTTTCATTTCAACAAATGGTCTGGCAAAACAATTTGCAGATTCAACAGCTAATTGATTTTTATATTTCTTTGCCTTTTCAACAATTTCTGTTGCGTATGTATCACTGCGTGTATCATACATCCACTGTTGAACAGATTTGCAAAAGTTATAATAATCGCGACCATTACCATCAAAGAATACACCTAATGCCTTGTGCCAAACAATACCCGTTGGGTCCTGAACAATATAATAGGCACTGGACAAATCATGTAATTTTTTCTGTTGTGCGTATTCCATTGCACGTTGATTCCATGCTGCTTCTGTACTTTCACGAGAAAAGTATGCATCTGGATTTTTTGCAACATGTTCCATGTCCACCAAACTGCGCGCCGCATCACAACGCTGCTGTAAATTCATATTTTTCCAAAATGGTTTAATACGAACACGTGCCAAATCTGTTAAACTTTTCAAACCTGATTTTATTGCACTGCGCACTTCTTGTTCCTGATATTTCTTATACATCTTTCTAACTCCTTTAGTTATCGTTACACCACTGTCACAATTAAATATAGACAAATTATACAAAATGTCAATACTTATATCTAATATTTCTTGAAAAAAGGAAATTTTAGGTATACCCTGTATTGGCAATTTAAAAATATGGGGCAAAATTATGAAGATACGCAATATTGCAATTATTGCACACGTTGACCATGGCAAAACAACATTGGTTGACAATATGTTAAAGCAAGCAGGTACATTCCGTGAACACGAAAAAGTCGAAGATCGTGTTATGGACAGCGGTGACATTGAACGTGAACGTGGCATTACAATTTCTGCAAAACCCACATCTATTCAATGGGGCGAATACAAGATTAACATTGTTGACACACCTGGGCACGCTGACTTTGGTGGCGAAGTTGAACGTATTCTGTCCATGGTTGATGGCGTGGTTTTATTGGTTGACAGTGCCGAAGGCCCACTGCCCCAAACCAAGTTTGTATTATCCAAGGCATTAAAACTGGGTCTGCGTCCAATTGTTTGCATTAACAAGGTTGACCGTGCCGATGCCAGACCAGACGAAGTTTTAACAGAAACATTTGACTTGTTCGACAAACTGGGCGCCACAGATTCACAACTTGATTTCCCATATTTATATTCTGTTGGCCGTGACGGTTGGGCGGTTCGCAATTTGAACGATGACAAGAAAGATTTAACCCCCTTGTTCCAGTTAATTGTTGATCATGTTCCTGCACCAGATTGCAACGGTGAACGCTGTCAGTTAGATGCACCATTTACAATGCTGGCAACAACACTGGAAGCAGACCCATACGTTGGCCGCATATTGACAGGGAAAATTGAATCAGGCACCGTTCGTGTTGGCCAATCTGTCAAAGCAATCAATCGTAATGGCGAATTTATTGAAAATGCAAAAATCACAAAAATTATTGAACATCGTGGCGTTGAAAAAGTATCTCGTGACAGCGCATCTGCCGGCGACATTGTTGTCGTTGCTGGTTTTTCCAAGGCAACTGTGGCAGATACATTATGTGACCCATCTGTCACCGAACCAATTCCTGCGATGCCAATTGACCCACCAACCCTGACGATGACATTTTTTGTAAACACATCACCATTGGCGGGCAAATCTGGTAAAAAATTAACATCCCGTATGATTGGTGAACGCCTGTTCAAAGAAGCGGAAACAAACATCGCATTAAGGGTTGAACAAAGCGAAAATAACGAAGCGTTCGAAGTATCTGGCCGTGGCGAATTACAACTGGGTATTTTAATTGAAACAATGCGCCGCGAAGGTTTTGAATTATCTGTATCACGTCCACGTGTTGTAATGCAGACAAATGAAAACGGCGAAAAACTGGAACCAATCGAAGATGTTGTAATTGACGTTGATGACGAATTCAGCGGTGTTGTTATTGAAAAGATGACCAAGCGCAAGGCAACAATTACTGAAATGAAGGCATCTGGCGGTGGCAAAACACGTATTGTATTTTCTGCACCATCACGTGGTCTGATTGGATATTTATCAGAATTCCGCACAGACACACGTGGCACAGGTATTATGAATCGTGTATTTGATAAATATGACGTTTATCGTGGCGCCATCCAACAATATCGCCCGGGCGTATTGGTATCCATGGAAAAAGGCAGCGCTGCAACATATGCATTATTTAATTTGCAACCACGTGGCACACTGTTTATCGAACCACAGACCGAGGTTTATTCTGGCATGATTATCGGCGAACACAGCAAAGAAAACGACTTGGAAGTTAATCCGATAAAAGGTAAAGAATTGACCAATATGCGTTCTGTTACTGCGGATGAAAAATTGTTCTTGGCCCCACCCCGCCGTATATCATTGGAAGAAGCACTGTCATATATCTTGGATGACGAACTGGTTGAAATCACACCAGACACAATTCGTCTGCGCAAGAAGGAACTGGACAGTAACACACGTAAAAAGTTAAAAAAACATATCGAAGAATAAAAACGCCCATTGGGCGTTTTTATTTATTCCACCACTTGCCACTTGCACTTACCACTTGTTTACTTTATAATACCCATGCACAGGTGATTTTATCTGTGTGGGGTGTCACAACCCATTAGACTTGTCTGGTATGACATAAAACTACCTCCAACCCGTGGGTTGGAGGGTTGCGAATATATTGAATAAGCAACACTATTAGTCTAATAGTTGTGAACCTCCAACCGCTTTTGATTTTTCTGGGCGGTTTTTGTTTATTAAAACACAATGGGGGTTATTATGTCTGCAAAATATGTACCATACGGCTGTCAGTCCCGTCCAACACGCACAGAAGTAATTGAAGCGTTAATTGATGCAAATATCACATTAAAAAAAGTTACAAAAAAATTGGATAAAATCTTTAAACGTGAACAGGCACACATCTTACAAAAAGAACGAAAACAAGTAACTAGTGATAAGTGAATGCTATAATTCTATTATGTTAAATAATAAAAATCCCCCAAACGGGGGATTTTTATTGAATACCAACCCTGAATTCATCGCCCCAACCCGCAACGGGCTGACCGCCGATGACACATTTCAAATCTTCAAAACCATCTTCAACTTGATTTTTCTTCATAACACTGCTGGTAATTAAACCACCCGCTGTACCCAATACAACCGCTGCAATCGAATCAGACGCAAGACGGGCTGTATTAAATTCACCTTGGGCGTTTTTCCAAACACTGACATCAAACCCAGCCTTGATACCATCCAACACTTTACCCGCCGCAATAACCGCAGCACGTGATTTAGCATCACCTGAATTATCGCCTATAACCGGTGCCTGACAATTCATTTCAACCGCCAGCGCAACCTGATTAGATATTTTATTGTACTGTTCGACCGTTGCATTTGGGTTGTTACACAACATTTCAAATTCTTGTATCAGTTGTAACATCATTTGATTGTCTTTACAATTTACCTTAAACAGGTTAATCGACAAGAAGTCAGAATTGTCACATCTAAACACTGTTATACCGCCATTATCACCACCTGATTCTGGTACGACACATGCCCCCTTGCCATCAAGAATCTTAAATTCTTTGTTATTCCCAACACAATTACATTTTGCGCCATCCCACGTTGCAACAGATGTCGGCAAATCACAGCACGCTTTACCTTCTGCGGACGAACGTTTTGACTTGCATGATTGTGGGTCTGGTTTCACAGGATCTGGTTTTACTGGCCCTGGGGTTACCCCTTGTCCCCTGACAGCATAACATACATCATTTGTAACATAATATGTACTGCCAGATAGACCGTATGCACGTTCTGTTTTTTTAACATAAATATCCTTGTCACCAAATGTGGTTACCAAAACCCTATTATCCAACGAAGTACATCCTGGCAAACCGCTGTTCCATCCATCACGCCATAAATCTCCACCCTCAGTCGAACATTTATATATTTTTGGATCTGTTATCGTTTGATTTTTGTGTACGTGCGTTCCTGTAATAACAACCATTTGATTATTACCACAGTTATTCTTATTATATCCACCGCAAACCAGCGCTTCTTTATTATTATGATGCGCAGTTGTTGGGAACAAATATTCATTAGAAACCCTGAACGATATGGCATCCATATTCCGAACCACACAATTATAATCACTAGACTTTATTAAACATTCACCGTCTTCCAAATAATACCCAGATTTACATTCAGCCGCCTTACACAATGCCTTTTTATCTGTTGTGCACCACAATTCATATTTAACCGCATTATCACCTATCACAGAAATATTACGTTTTTCGCAATCGGTTCTTGAAACAAAACTATGATACTTCTCGCCTGGTTTTAGATTTGCAAAACCTGGAATTACACACCGTCCCTTTTGTCCATCCCATCTAGCAGATATATTAACTTTTTCCTTTATCGGCTGTCCCATACACACGTCCGTTCCCATAACAAGAACACAAACAAAAGATAACAACATTGAAAATTTTTTCATATTCCCATCCTATTCTATCCCTGTTATTTTATCACAATTTAGGCTATGTTCCAAGTGCTATTTACCGGACAAGTGCCTGTGGTTAGTGTAAGTGGTTAGTGGCTAGTGTCGGCAGGATTTTTATTTATATTCTTTAATTAACTGTTGAATCTGGGCAGATAATACCAAATCACCAGATAAATGCTTTTCAATTTGTTTGATTGCATATAATACTGTTGCATGATCACGACCACCAACAAAGTTACCAATTTCTGACAAAGACAAACCCGTTACGTTTTTCAAAACAACCATCATAATCTGACGTGCCAACACCAATGAACGACTGCGACCATTTCCACATACCGCATCGTATGATACAGCCAATTTTTCACACATTTCACGAACCATTACAGATGGCGTTTTTGTTTTTTGTAATGTATCTGCCAACAAACGCTGTGCAATATCCATATTAACACTTGCACCCATCAAATCAGTATATGTCTTTATCTTGTTCACAATACCTGCAATCAAATGACCATTGTTGGCGATGCGTTGTACCAATTCGCCTGCAACATCTGATGCAACACCTGCACGCTGTAACATAATTGTTTTTACGTGCGCATTTGGCGATACAACATCCGCTGTCAAACCAGATGCAAACAATGATTGGACAGAACGATCAAACCCAGTTAAATTATTTGGTGCCGCATTTGATGTCAGAACAACATTTTTACCCATATTACGCAAATCAACAATCAGTTGAACAAATTCTTCGGTTGATGCCTTTTTACCAGATAACATCTGAACATCATCCAAGATAAATGTATCACAGTTACGACAAAAATCTTTGAATGCGAAAATATTGTGTTCTTTTAATGAACGTGTAAAGTCAGACACAAATTGCGCACCTGTCATTTTAACAACACGCCCTGTTGCAGCATTTGCAATACAATCTGTTAACAATGTCTTGCCACAGCCAGACGCACCGTAAATAAACAGTGGTGAAAAAGAAACTGTGCCTGATGCAACTTTCTTACATGCAGACACAACAAACAAATTTTCATCACAACAAACGAAGTTTTCAAATGAAACATTTGCAGATTCTGTAACCTGGGCAGGTGCAAAAACCTGGGTATTATTATCATTTGCAAACTGGGCAGGTTTTGCGATTGCACCACGCACAATAATCTGCACACCCAAACCGAATTCATTTGCAACATTTCTAATAACATTGCCATGAACACTGTTGATAAAATCAGCAGAAAATTGATTTTGCGCACCCAAAACCAACACATCATTTATAACATCAAATTGTAATGGTAAAATCCAAGATTTATAACTGGCAGAATCGATTTTTGCGGCAATGGCCCCCTTGATATTTTCGATATTTATCATTGATGGTTTTGCCAATGTCTGCATATTGTTTTCTCCTTTCCTTCCCTTAAAAGAGTTTCCTGCCTTTTTATAAAAAGGTCCCTGCCCTTTTCATTTATATTCAAAGACTGTTTTGAAACCCCATGTTAAAAAAATTTGGCGCATCAAACATGTTTTGAATACGCCAAACAATTTATAAAATATATTTTGTTTTACAACCAAATATTCATTAAAAAATGAACATTTATTTTTTGACAACGATTCGGATTTTTATCGGTTTTCTGCGGTTTGTATATACACTGTATATACATGAAAACAATCATAAACGAACATATCCACCATCAACTTTTTGAACCAAACCTTGTAATTCCAAGACAACTAAATCCGACTTGATTTCCGAAACACTTTTTTTGACAAGTTGTGCCAATACAGATTCTGACACAGGAATGTTTCCGATTTTGTCAATCAGACTATTTTCCGAATCGTTTTTTTCTATATTTTTTACTTTTTTGACATCCGTTTTTGA
>JAGBCZ010000020.1 GCA_017937735.1 Alphaproteobacteria bacterium
ACGAGGTTTAATATGTAAACCTACTACCTGTCTAGGATATGCACTTTTGACTTAGTCAAAGTTTGGATATTCCAAATTCAACTGTCTGCACATCCCTTCTTGAATTTTTGATGAGCTGCTTTTATTCACAATGTTTGCGTAATTTATCAGAACCCGATTCATACTGTTTGTTCCGTAAACCGCAGAATTTCAGGGGTTGAGTTTCTTTTGTTTTGTTTTCTCAACTTGAAAGCCCGTATACTATGCGCTTAAACTTTCAAAAAGTCAAGCAGAATTTCGAAAATAATTTTAAAAAAATTTATCAATCATTAAAAAGTGTTGATTTTTCGGCATTTTTTATATCAAAAAAATTTTATCTTTATTTTAAGTCCCGCAAAGAAATGATTCGTTTTTTCGATATACCACGATTCGGTTTTGCTCGATTCGTACCTAAAATCGATATGCAAACCCCAGTTTTATCATCGGAAAGAACTTAAAATCAGACAATTTATCATTACCTTCACGCATCGCACGTGCAACATCATTATCCAGCGCAGGTATTGTTATCGGATTCCAAAGTCCAGATTCCTTGTCATACACATATAATTGTTCATGCGGGATATCCAGATTCAGTTTGGCAGGCTTGTTCGTAAACACAACCCCCGCATCAACAAACAAAGTAAAACCACAAAACAGGTCAATATCCAAGCCTGTCCCCAGATACGGTCCATGAAAATTCCAATCAATCGATGCCACACCGTCAAAGTTATTACCATTATAATAATAATGGTCACCGGCCAGGTAAAAATAGAAACGCTGGCTGGGGGCAGTTTCTATTTCGCCAAAAATATCCGAATCTAAATTCGCAGCGCCCCACGCATACCCGCCCGAGATACGCCACATTCCTGAAAAAGGATAATAATCAAGCAACATAGATGTATGCCACGAATCAAGCCGTCCGTTATCTATCTTGACCCCATCACCAACAGACACACCATCACGCATCCATGAATCAATCGCAGAATCAACTGCCGACTTTAACGCATCAATACTGGCCAAATCGACACGAAGTCCAAAATGTCGTAAAAAGTATGAATCTGCATCCTTGTTATAAAACCCAGCGGAAACATTTAGGCCCGTTGTTGCAGACATACCAACACCAAACTGCAACCCAGTTGCCGCCACAGCGTTATTACAGAACAAACACAAAGATAATATCGCTATTTTCTTCATACAATAGAAATTACATAATATATGCCCGCACTGCAACGGGCATATATTCCAAGAAAAAAGGTCGCCGATGGCGACCTATTATACTAAAAGCGGTACATAAACCCAACCTTTACAATCGGATAAAACTTTAAATCATCCAATTCAGACTGTGCATCTGCCAATGTTTCATCAATCACGCCATTAACTGTTTCTTTAATCGCGTCATTATCAACAGGTGTGCCATCCATATACAAATTATTAAATGGTATATCTAAATCCAACTGGGCTGATTTGTTTGTGAACACAACGCCTGCGTCCATATAAATCTTAAACCCTGCGAACAAACCTAAATCAAATCCAGTACCCAAATAAGGCCCACGATAATCCCAATCAAATTGTGCAGTACCATGCACTGCATTGCCAACATACTTAAACTGATGTCCGCCCAGTTCAAATTCATACGAACCGCCATCCAATTCATTAACCGTACCTGCAACATGCGCAGTTGCCTGCAATTCACCCATATAATACCCACCTGTTAAACGCCAACCACCAAAAAACCATGTGTCGCCAAATGGATAAAAATCAACCAACGCGGCATAATGATGTGCATCTATATCAACATCGGATATTGTTAAATTGTCGCCAATTTCAATTTCATCACCCAATACATCGTTTAACAAATCGTTAATATTTGATTTAATAGGCGATGTCGTACCAAAATCAAAGCGAACACCGAAACGTTTGGCCCAAAAAGAATTAAAATCTTTGTTCGCATAACCAATAAAACCGTTTAAACCACTGGTTCCAGACACACCAACACCAATCTGTACGCCATGCAAGAAAGATGACTTTTTATGTTCTGCAACATCTTCTTGAACATCAGCGACAGTTTCTGCAATCGCTTGTTCAGAATCTATTACGGGTTCTGTTTGTTCTGTAACAACTTGCTTTTCTTCTGCGATTTGTTCTGCCACAGTTGTATCTGTTGCGAATGCAGGCAACGCAATAACAGAAAACAATGCAAACATAGATATCTTTTTCATATATTTCCCCTTTGTTGGTTATTTATTCCTAGTATAAAAAGAAGTTGCATATAATACAACAAAAAACATGTTTTAATGGTGGCGTTTTTGTGATATAATAATGGGTATGAAAACCAAAATATTTGTTTTTTCATCCCTGCTGTGCTTGTATGGGATTGGTGTTGGCAACGCATCTGACTGCGTTGGGGCCGACTGTGATATAGAACCAATTGTATTCGAAGAAATCCAAGAATTTTCATCTGAATCAGAACCTGTATGGGATATGTCTGATGTACCGTTACCAACAATACAATCTGTTGTTGTGCCGGCACATAATGTTAAGGTGTATTCTGTAAAACCAGTAGAAGATGACAACCGCCCAGCATTATGGGACGGCACACACGGCAAATATAATGCAAGACCCGCAGACAAAACTGTTGATTGGCGTGATGGCGTGCCGATTTGGGATGATTCAATCGCAAGTTATAAATACAAAGATTTTTCAGACTGGTTTATTGAACCCGCCGCAGAAGAGATTGTCGTAACAAACACTGTTGAACCACTGGCGTTGTATGAACAAAATATGCAAGATGCCGCAAAAACACTGGAACGTGTTGAAGAATTGCTGGCACCAAAAAAACCATCTGATGATTTATGGGCAACAATTGCAAACAATACACAATATACTGCACAGGATATGACAAATGCTGTATCTGTGGCATTCCAAGATATTAACGCAGACGGATGTCCATTTGAAACAGATGCAGAGTGCGAAATATGGCGCAAAAAACCAACCGTACGTGAAACAGTTTCGCCACGCAGTAAAAAAATTCGTGATGCCAAATTATATGACTTTATTGCAGCCGCTGCATGCAACCCAGACATATCCGCATCACACCCATCTGCAAAACCACTGTTGGAACGTTACAAAATGCTGATGGCGAATGCCCAGGCATGCTGTACAGACGGCATGGCATATTCATTACAACAGGCCGGCGCCAGCGCAGATTTGATTTACAAATTCTTGTCTGATGATGCAAACTTTTACGGTTTTGGCAGTCGCTGTTTAATGATGACTGATTATGATTTGGATACACAATATCCAAACACCGCAACCGCAGTTGTTGCAGCAGACGTCAGAAACGGTTGCCTGTGTCGTGGCCGCCAATGGTTCAAGGCAATGCTGGCACCATTTGAACAGGCATATAATGCATTACCAGAATTTAAAGACACAGAATTTTATTACACATATACAGATGGTCTGAAACGTGAAATTACTGTATCTGTGAATAATGATGTTCAAAATGTGTTAAAGCAACTGGAACAATGTCCATAAAAAACCGGCAAACGCCGGTTTTATTCTTTTTCAATTATTATTTTTGACAAAACCGATGAATGATATGCGACCTGTTCTGCACACCCCGATGCACAGGCATCACAATTTTTTGCTGTTAATTTTGAGTAAAAGTAGCCTTGAACCCATTTTGATTCCCCAGGATATGTTCGCTTGCACGCACAATTACCACCCAAACCTGTACCATATCCATTTGGCGGATTGTCCGGATTAAACCCAACATAACTTCCACTTTCATTAAATGTATTCGTACACATACTTATGCCTTCTATACGTCCCCATGGGAACGACACACCCCAGACATTGTTTACAGAATCTCTTTTATATGGAACACCATATCCAGTGGTACTAATAGAATCTGCCAACATATCCACGGTCGTATTTTTAATACATATTTTTAAATCTTGTGTTGGTGGAACGCTGGTATTATTTTTTACACATATCGTTAAATCGTCTGCATAACAATTTGCAACAAATAAGAATATATAAAAAAATCTCTTCATGTTGTACCCCTTTAATTTATTGAATGATAGACGGTACCATCCATGCGGATATTTATTGCATCGGATGATTGGCCTGGTTCCAGATTGATATAGCATGTATCCGCACCTGATTTTATCGCAATGGCGTGCGATGTGTTTTTATCTGCAAATAAATTATTAGAAACATTGGCAGAGGTACACACAAACGTTGCAAAATCACACAACGGCGGTGTTAATATACATTTTGTTTCACCAACTGCATCTGGCGCAACACTGGCACAATCGGATAGCGTTGTTTTATCCAGCGAATAACTGGCACCATTACAGCCCGTTGGAAAATTTGTATCTGTGTTGCAAAACCATTTTTTAGGACTGGCTGTCATAACACTGTAACCGGTTGGACAAGAACCTGTTCGGGAAAAAACAATTTTTTTATACCCTAAATCTGGAAATACGTTCCATAAACGATATCCGTTTGGGCATTGTATATCTGCAAATAATACAGATGGAAGAAAGAATAAAAAAATAAACAGTTGTTTCATTTATTAACCCCATGAAAAACAAAACCACCGTACTTTGTGGTGGTTGGGAGGTTGGAAACAACTACACGAATTGTGCCGTATATTATGATATTTTACGACCCTCCCAACCATGGTTGGGAGTTTTTTCATCGTTACTCGATGCGTGCAGCGGGTTTCCACACCCCGTATTCAGAATACCCGAATACGTTCCGTATTATATCATTATTAATTGTTAATATGAATTAAAAAATCCCCAAAATGGGGATTTTTTAATCAAGTGTACGAAGACTTATCTTTTCTTCATCAACGATAACCAATTTACCAGAATTCACACCAAAACGGCGGGCAGCATTAAATCCTTCGCGCATGCCAAATAACTGATTGTCATAAATTGGAAATACACCACGTAATAAACACAACTGATTTGCAATCACAGATTCATTACATACTGCGATTACTGGGATGTCAGGCTTGCGGCATGATATTTCTGTTGCGGCGACTGTATCACGTGCAAACACAACAATGGCAGACGCCTTGTTCAAATATGCCATAGATGCAACAGAACGTGACCAATCATTTTCTGGGATATTTTCAACACGTGACCAATCATACGGATTCGCAATCGCATCAGTATCTGCATGCGTTAAAATATTCGCCATTGTTTCAATCGTATTAACAGGATTTATACCAATTGTCGTTTCTTCGGATGTCATGGTTGAATCTGCACGCAGGTATGCTGCATTCGCAACGTCTGTAATTTCTGCACGTGTTGGAAATTCACTGTTAACCATCGAACCCAACATCTGGGTCGCAACAATTACAGGTTTATTCATTTTTCTGCATTCACGAATTATATGACGTGAAATCGCAGGAACTTCGGCATACGGTACTTCGACCGCCAAGTCACCACGCGCAATCATAATACCATCTGCCGCAGATGCGATTTCTGTGATGCGTTCCACCGCATTTGGACGTTCTATCTTGGCAATAATTTTTATTGGATGTGATGTATGTTGGGATATGAAATCACGAACCTCGGCAATGTCTTCGGGACGCTGAACAAAAGATATTGCAACATAATCTGGTTTTTTTGTAACAGCATACGCCAAATCCACCCTATCTTTTGGTGTCAAAACAGATGTTGAAATTTCTGTGTCTGGCAAATTAAATCCACGTCTGGACCATATTTCATTACCACGAACAACAGTTGTTTCAACACGATTTGTATCAACACTGTCCACAACCATTTCAATTTTTCCGTCATTTAATAAAATTCTGTCGCCAACATGCAACGATGCCAAAACATCACTATCAGGCAGTTGAACACGTGTTGAATTTCCAGGTGTTTCATCGGAATCAAAAATAAATTTTTGCCCGATTTCCAATGGATATTTATGTTCTGTTTCAAAATTTCCAATACGATGTTTTGGACCTTGCAGGTCAATCATTATCGCAACAGGCATATTTAATTCATCAGATATTTCACGAATTAAATCAATCTTGTTTCCCTGAACATCACCGGTATCATGACTAAAATTCAATCTGCACATATTAACACCAGCACTTATCATGCGCGTTAACGTTTCTTTGTCTTCACAATTTGGACCGATTGATGCAGTAATTTTTGTATATTTATTCATAATTTCTTTTCCTGTCTGTTTTTGTTTTTCTTGATTTTTGTCTTTTATGGTATATCATAAAGTCATCAAATAAACAAGGGGAAAACAGAAATGAAACAAGCAAATCATGGCGCAATTGATAACCAACAGTTAATCAGCATTATCGAACGTATCGAAAAATTAAATGAAGATACAGCTGCAATCGCTGCTGATATCAAAGAAATTTATAGCGAAGCGAAATCCGCAGGATTTGATCCAAAATATATTCGCCAGATGATACGCTTGCGCAAACTGGATCCAGACGAACTGGATGAAGCAGACGAATTAACACAAATGTATCGTAACGCATTGGGACTGTAATGAAAGGATTTACCAAAACAGTCGAAGATTTTAACTGTGCCCATTGTGGCACAGTTGTTCATGGTAATGGATATACAAACCATTGTCCACAATGCCTGTGGTCAAGACATGTTGATAATAATCCTGGCGACCGCAGCGCAACATGTGGCGGTATGATGGAACCAATTGCGGTTGAACCAGATGGCGACAGATTTATAATTACACACAAATGTCAAATTTGCGGCAAGATAAAGCGACAGCGAACATCTGATGACGATAACATTGATACAATAATAGATTTATCAAACAATAAATCCTTTATATTTGGTAAATAAAAAACGCCCCGTTCGGGGCGATTTTTATTTGCATGCCTTGGCGGCGGCGATAAATGCGTTAAACAGTGGGTGACCAGAATATGGACTGGACTGAAATTCCGGATGGAATTGCCCCGCAATAAAGAACGGATGATTTTTTAATTCAACAATTTCTGGCAATCGACCATCTGGACTGCGTCCAGATATTATCATGCCTGCATCTGCAAATTTTTGCGCCAACGATATATCCATTTCATATCTGTGACGATGACGTTCACTGATTTGCGTTGCACCGTATATCTTGTGCGCCAATGTGTCTGGGGTAATTTCACATGGACATGCCCCCAAACGTAACGTTCCGCCATAGTTTTCAGAATCACAATCTGCAATAATTCCAATAACAGGTGTGCAATCTTTCTTAAATTCAGTTGAATTCGCATCTGTTATCCCCAGCACATTTCTGGCAAAGTCAATAACAGCGACCTGCATCCCTAAACAAATTCCCATATATGGAACCTGATGTTCGCGCGCAAATGTCGCAGCCGCAATTTTACCATCAACGCCACGTTCGCCAAAGCCACCTGGGACCAAAATACCATTGACATCAGAACATTTGTCTGCACTGAAATCTTCGGCATTTATCTTTTTTATTTTTACATGTACGTTGTTTTGAACACCTGCGTGGAATAACGCCTCGTTCAAAGATTTGTATGCATCTGGGACATCAAAATATTTTCCAACAACACCAATTGTTACAGTCGGAATATCCGCAGATAAATATCTTTCAATACGTTCAAAACGTGTCATATCACCACGTGCGTGCGGCAGTCCAAAATGGTCTGCGATTATGTCAAAGACATGTTGCGCCTCGTACGCTAATGGTATCTTGTAAATATTATCAACATCGATACCACTGATAACGCTTTTCGCAGGCAGATTACAGAACATGCCAATCTTGTCACGTTCTGATGCCGTTAACATGCGTGGTGTGCGTACAATCAACATATCTGCTTGAATACCATTTTCCAACAGATTGCGGACAGACATTTGTGTTGGCTTGGTTTTTAATTCGCCAGACTTTTCCAAATATGGCGCCAATGTTAAATGCACAAACATAACATTTCGGCGACCAACATCGTTTGCAAACTGACGTATTGATTCCAAGAAAATTTTACCTTCGATGTCACCAACAGTTCCGCCAATTTCACATACAACAAAATCTGTATCCACGGGCGCAGATATATATTCTTTTATCTTGTTCGATACATGCGGAATCATCTGCACAGTGCCGCCCAGATATTCACCACGGCGTTCTGCATTTAATACATCCCAATAAATTCGCCCCCCAGACACAGAATCATTACGTGATAATTGTGCACCTAAAAAACGTTCATAATATCCCAAATCAAGGTCTGTTTCATGACCATCGTTTGTAACATATACTTCGCCATGTTGAATCGGCGACATCGTTCCTGGGTCAATATTTAAATACGGATCAAATTTACGGGCATGTACAGTGTACCCCCTGGATTGAAGAAGGGCGCCGCAGCCTGCTGCTGCAACGCCCTTACCTAAACTGGAAACAACGCCACCTGTTATAAATATATACTTTGCCATAAGAATACCCCCTTATGTGTGTTTATCGTACGAAATTTTTCATTGCAGTGCAATCAAATAAATTCCTATACTGAAAATATGCGGGACTGGTTTGATAATCAATGGCAGAATTTATTTTTATACGCACCATTTTTAATGGCCTTTGGTTCTGCGGTCTATTTTTCAATGACAACAGAACCTGATTTATTATTCGCACCAATTATTACTGCATTATTATTTCTGGCTGTATTTATAAAAAAGATTCCGATTATCGTACGTGGAATTTTATTGATTTTATTTGGATTCTGCTATGCGGCAACCTTTACAAATCTTATTAACACACCACAAATTCAACACGATGTTTCTGATATTCATATTACAGGAACAGTTAACACAATCGATTATACCAATGACAAAGACAAAATGATTCTGACTGTAAACGCATCTGATATTAACGCAGGGAACGGAATCGCAAAAATTAAGATATCAATACCATCAGACATAAAAACACCAAATATCGGGGATAAGATAAAATTAAATGCAGGAATTTATAAACCAAATCCCGCCAGCGCACCAGAAACATTTGATTATGCACGTTGGGCGTACTTTAATAACCTGACCGCAACAGGATACGCCAAAGAAATACAAGTCATTGAACACACAGATACAAACACAATAAATTATATACGTGATTTATTGCATCGCAAATCTGATTCATTTTTATCAGATACGTTAATACTGGGATACAAATCTGCAATCCCAGAAACAGATCAAGAAATTTGGACAGCAACAGGGGTTGGACACATCTGGTCAATCAGCGGTTTTCATATGACGTTGGTTGGTGGATGGCTGTTCGCATTATTTTATTTAATATTTCGCAGCATTCCATATATTACAAAAAGAATACCCGCAAAAATTCCTGCAATCGTATGTTCGTGGGCGGGTTTATTGTTATACTTATTTTTATCTGGGATTGACGTTGCAACTGTTCGTGCGTTCTTGATGACCAGTTTGGTATTTATTGCATTTGTATTTGGACGCAGTGCAATATCTATGCGAAACGTGGCGTTGGCATTTTGCTTTATTTATCTGTTAAACCCACACTATGTTATGCAGGCAGGGTTTCAATTATCGTTTTCTGCTGTATTTGGATTGGTATGGTTCTTTACATGTGTAAAACCCAAAATGCCAACAAATAAATTTTTAAGAATCATATACGCAGCAGTTTTAACATCCGTGGTGGCAACTGTTTTTACAGCACCGTTTATCGCAATGCACTTTGGCAAATTTCCGATTTACAGTTTGATTGGTAATTTAATATTCTTGCCTATTTTTTCTGTTGCAATTATGCCACTTGTTTTTATCGGAACAATAACTGCAAGTATTGGATTTGTATTACCGATTGATTGGGCGAACAGTATCTATAATTATGCGTATGATATTGCTGTGTGGATTTCAAAATTACCATACGCAACAATTAACGTGCCACATATTTCAAACTGTTCGGCAATACTGTTCATCATTGGGCAAATGTCACTGATATTAGTTAAACCAATAAAGATAAAAATAAATTACATTTTGTTTATGATATTTACAGCACTTGGAATTCTGAATACGTATTTGCAACCAAGACCTGTATTCTTTGCGACATACGACCACGAATTAGTCGGATTCGTTACACAAGAAGGCAAACTAGAATTCAATAAACGGCGTGCATCAAATCACTATTTTGCATTTGATACGTGGCGTGCGTTAAATAACGAAGCTGCCAGCACTAAAAACACACGCAGAAAACATAACAAGGGCGTTTATACATATAATACAAAAAATTTCAATCTGGTATATGTGCAAAAATTTGTGCCGTTAATGAAAAACATTTCGCAACTGTGTAATGATGATAATGTTGATTTTATTGTTTCTTACTTTGATATCAATTCTGAAAAATGCGCAAATAAAATCTTATATGGTGGATTTACAATCTATGAAGACAAGACAATCAAATATACACCGACAAAACGAAAGTGGCATCAATAATCTGCATGCATAAAATACAAGCCAGACGCGGGCGCCGTTGGACCCGCCGCACTGCGATTTTTTGCATTTAATACGTCATCAATATCATACGTTTTTCCCAATCCAATTTCAATCAGTGTTCCGACAATGTTTCGAACCATGTGGTGTAAAAATGAACGAGCAGAAAATTCAAATATAATTTCATCACCATTTTGTGTAATTTCAATTTTATCCAATGTCTTGACCGGTGATTTTGCCTGACATTCAGATGCACGAAAACTGGTAAAATCATGATTACCCAACAATTTCTGGGCAGCCGCTTGCATCGCACCAACATTTAATGGACGTGGCACCCAATAAACACGATTTTTATCCAACACAGGTGATGCAGCACGATTTAAAACAACATATTTATAGTGACGCGCAACACAATCAAATCGTGCATTAAATTCATCTGATACGATTTCACAATTCAGAACAGATACAGGTTTATTATTTAAATAAAAATTTAGCGCACGCATAACTGTGTTTGCATCAAATTCACCATCAATATCAAAATGCGCCGTCATCGCAACCGCATGAACACCAGCATCTGTGCGCCCTGCCCCAACAACATCAGGACGTGTGCCACAAAAAGCATATATCGCATCTTTGACCAATGATTGCACGGACGGCCCCTGGCGATTTTCTTGCCAGCCGATTAAATCTGTACCATCATATTCCAAGATTACTTTATATCGTGTCATTATCGTGTTTTATCCTTAAAACGGTTACACCACGCTGTTGCAGGAACCGGCATCGGTCCAAAAATTTTCACAATTATACGTGGGCCATAATAACAGCCACCCTTGCCATAACGTTTACAATCGCTACAATTTTGTAAGATACAACACATACTTATTTCCCTATTTTTATTTCTGCGCCATGCAGGCCATTAACAAAACTTTTCCAATCCATTGGCTTTTTCCCAGCAGGCTGGACTTGCAAGATATCTAGTTTATCGCCATCCAGTTTCGTAGCCAATATTTTGACATTAATACCGTTTATCTGGGTACGACCACATCCCAACGCACGAACCTGATTATGTACCGCAACATTACCACGTGTCCAGTCAATTATTTCATCGTTACCCGTCCACTTTTTTGTATAT
Organism: Alphaproteobacteria bacterium; assembly: GCA_017937735.1. The sequence continues at coordinate 11,605 of JAGBCZ010000020.1, forward strand.
GTCGGTGTACCAATTTGGGGCGTTGCATTATATATTTTAGGATTTGCCAAGAAAGGTATTAAAATTTCAATACTGATTTGCGAAACCTTGTGTTCAATTGTTTCATTTGTATCATCTGGGGCAATATCAAATTCACGGCATTGATAAATATCACCTGCATCCATTTCTGGGGTAACCTGCATCAGGCAAACACCAGATGTTTTATCACCATTATAAATCGCACTGCGAATTGGGGATGGTCCACGGTATAGTGGCAATAAACTGGGGTGTATATTTACACATGGCGCAGAATTCAAAACATTATCACGCAAAATAACACCGTACGATATCACAACAATCATATCTGGCGAATAATTATATTCGTTTATATTGGTATGCAGTGGCAAATTATGTTCAATCGCCCAATTATGCACAGGCGATGGTGTCAGAATCTGTTTGCGGCCAACTGGTTTTGGCGCACGTGTGAACACAGCCATAATTTCATGACCAGATGTTCTGATTGCTTCAAAAATTGGCACGACAAATTCATTTGTGCCCATTAAAACTAGTTTCATTTTTACTTGTTTGTTTTCTTTACTTTTCGCATAACCATTTCACGGCGAACAGATGCCAAATGGTCGACAAACAGTTTTCCATCCAAGTGATCTGTTTCATGTTGAACAATACGTGCAGGATATCCGGACATTTCTGCCATTTTATGTTCGCCCATCTCGTCCGTCCATTCAACAACAACCGATTGTGGTCGGGTCACGTATGCATACACAGGCAAACCATTTTTACCCAAAACAGACAGGCACCCTTCTTCCATAGAACATGTTTCGTTGCCATAAGACACAATTTTTGGATTTATCATGCGATATACTGTTTCTGTATCTGGATCCAGCATAACCAAAAAACGAGATGCCAAACCAATCTGGGGGGCCGCCAGACCCACACCATTTTGTGCGCGCATCATTTCAACCATTTCGTCCATAATCGTCAGTAACCCAGGCGTTATATCCGCCACTGGTTCACAACGTTGACGTAAAATCGGGTCACCACAAAGTTTCATTTGCAACATTTATAAAACCTCTTATAATCAATAATAGCAAAGGATTAGGAAATGACAACTTATATTTTTTTATTACTGGGTATAATTATCGTATTACTGGTGGCGGTTCTGTTGCGCAAGCCAACTGTTGATATATCTGCGCTGCGTGAGGATAATATCAGATTGCGTGAAAAACTGGCAGAACGACTGGGGGCATTATCACAAAATGCAATTGAATTAAAAAACATCAGCAGTGATATTGCTAATTTTAAAAACATATTGATGGGAAACAAACAAGCCCGTGGAACATTTGGCGAACGCCAACTGGAAGATTTAGTGCGTGATATTATGCCACCGGAAACATACGCATTTCAAAGTGTCTTGGAAACGGGTGTTCGACCTGATTGTATAATCCGACTGCCATATCCGCCAGGGGATATGATTATTGACAGCAAATTTCCACTGGAAAGTTATAACCGTATGATACAAGATGCAAATGACGGTATGGCACGCAAGCAATTTGAACTGGACGTACGTAAACATATTGATGCAATCGGCGAAAAATATATAATCGCAGGACGTACCGCGGAATCTGCAATGATGTTTATTGCATCGGAATCTATATTTGAAACATTGCATCGTGAATTTCCAAACACGATTGAATATGCAGCCAAACGAAAAGTATTTATCGTTTCACCGTCAACACTGTGGGCAACACTGAATACAATTCGTGCGGTGTTATCTGATATAAAAATAAAACGTGTTGCAGCAAAAATAAAAAAAGAACTGGATTTATTATTAACTGATTTGGCACGACTGTCCGACAGGGCAGATAATGTTTCCAGACATTTTGCACAGGCACAAAATGATATCGAACAATTACAAACATCTGTTTCAAAAATTGCACCACGTGCTGAAAAGTTACGAGATATGGATTTCGGCGAAGATTAAAAAAATCCCCATTTCGGGGATTTTTTAATGCATACGTGTTATACGTGCCATTTTTAGTTGGGCGTTTATTTTTTCAAATTTTCTTTGCTGTTCATCTTTTTGTTCTGAATTTGCAAACGTTTGTTTGAACGCCTGTATTCTGTTGCGATGTTTTGCCAACAAATCCATACGCTCTTGCTCGTGCTGACGCAACATGTTTTGAAAACCATCAAAATCTGTTACTGTCGCTAATTCTGCGTTATGTCGTTGTGACAAACTGTCAAATTCTTTACTGTTCATATCACGCAATAATTGACGTGTTTTTTCCGTTTTTGTTTTCCTGCTTTCTATGATTTTACGTCTGGCATTCATCGCATGTGTGACCGTACCAAATGATGCAGCCTTATTATATTCACTTAATAAATGCATCGAACCAGAATTCATGATATTTTTATGTTGTGGTGCAGAACATACTGTCGTCATAGAAACCAACTTTAATATCTCGTTATATAAATCAGAAACAAACAATAATAATCTATTATCGTTATCTGAAATATTGTATAACACTTGCATTTTTTCAAAATGCAACAATGCATCAAAGGTTTTCATACACTGTTCCATATATTGCTTTGACTGACCCCGTGCAGGCTTTACAATGTAATGCCTGTCATACGGATGCACAAAAGTATTTTCTCGTTTATTTATAACACCGTGCAAATATTTTGGAATTTTTTTATATTCTGGACTGTTTGGTGTAATAGTGTATAACTCTTTACCCGTACATAAAATATCATAGTTTGAATTTATATTAACAATCTGTTGTTGTGATGGATAATAAACAGAAAAAATTGTATACAAAAAACGCACAATATTCCACGGAGAATTTTTAACAGAAAAAATCACGCTATGCATTTCTTTGAAATAACCATACTTTGTTTTCAAATCCATATTCGCAGTTAATTCGTTAAATATTTGTTCTGGGGTTTTATCTAAAACATTTACGTTGTCTGATTCCATTATAATCTCCACGTATTTCATGTTATGATGATACAAAAAAAGTCCCTGTATTACAAGGGACTTTGTGTATTATTTGCGGAATTTCGGTTTCCAATGGCGCGCACGTTCTATCAGCACAAACAGCGCAGGTGTCAGGGTAAATGTAAACAGTAAACTGGCCAACATACCACCAATCATAACTGCACCCATTGCGACCTTCATACCATCGGCAGACCATAACTGTGGAACCATACCTGCAACAACGGCGATTGATGTCATCAGAACCATGTTCTTTTTATCATTTAATTCTGTCCACAAGGCATCAAACGGTTTTTCACCATTGTTTATGCGATTTATTGTTGGTTCCAAAACCAGAATATTATTGTTAACAACCAATCCAACCAACATAACAAACGCCAACATCGCACCAACATTCATTGTCGCACCAGACAAGAACATCAATATGAACACACCCGTAAAACTAGTCAAAATTGACGTTGCAATTGTAAATGGATGCGCCAATGAATTTAATATCGCAGCCAACAACATATATGTCAATATTGTTGCCAACAAGAACGCCTTGCCAATTTCGCCTGTGGTTTCACCTTGAATTTCAGACATACCACCGAATTCAAAATAGTATCCCGTTTGCCAATCAATTTTATTTAATTCTGATTCTATTTTGCTTTGAACAGGCCCCATCGTAGATTTACCAATATTGATATCAATTTCAGTTAATCTGGTTTTATCTTCACGGCGAATATCTGATGTTGCACGAACAGATTTTACATCACCCAGACTGGATAATGGCACCATACCCTTGCTGGTATTTACGTAAACATTATCAAATAGCGCAGCATTTTTAAATGGCTTCGCAAATTCCAAAATTATTGGATATTCTTCACCTGCTTCTTTGTATTTATAATCGTCATTTCCAAACAATGCTGTACGTAATGTGGTGCCAGCATACGCATTTTGCACGCCCCAGAAATTCATCTGTTCTTGATTTGGAACAAATTGAGTTTCCATCGCAGGCAACTGTTGCGCACGAACAGCCGATTGAACTTCGGGAATATTATTGACGATTTCAATTATCTGATTTGCATAATCTTCACGAATTTCATCGTTTTCACCAAATACGTTTAACACCAAGTCGGCAGACACACCAGCCGAGTGCGCTTCGCCTGCACGGATTTGAATTTCTGCATCTGGAATTTCTGATATCACAGGCAATATTTTTTGTGCCAACATTTTATCAGAAATCTTGCGTTCAGATACGTCAACCAATTCAACTGTCACAGCAATATTCTGCAAACCACGTTCACCAATTTTAATGGTCGTAGATTTGACTTCTGGGAATTGTGCCAGTTTATCTTCAATTTGAATCGCAACTGATTCAGACTTTTCATACGTTGAACCCATTGGTGTACGTGCAGTGATTGTTATTTCATTTGCATCTGTCGATGGTGAAAATTCATTACCAACAAATTTCATCAATGTCATAGATGCAATAAATATCGCAAACGCCATTCCAACAACACGCCAAGGATGCGCAAATTGTGTCTTGAACCAGCCATACAACCAACTGTGATTCAGGGTTGCTTTTTCGGCCTTTACAATTTGTTTTTTATCTGACTTCTTTTGTTTTGTCAGACGCAAGAACTTTGCAATCATCATTGGTGTCAATGTGAACGAGAACATCAATGACAACAATGTCAGATAAACAACCGTCATACCAAATTGAACCATAAACTGGCCAACAATACCGCCCATAAATGCCAGTGGCAAGAACACAACAACGTTGGTTCCAACGCCGGCCAAAACAGATACAGCAACTTTTTTCGTTCCATCAATTGCTGCATCTTCTGGATTTTTGCCTGCATGCATTTCTTGCAATGCGGATTCAATCAAAATAATAGCATTTGATACAAGTGTACCCAACGCAGATGAATATGCCAACAATGTTAATGCATTTACAGTAAAGTTACTTTTGTCCATAAAGAAGAACCCAGCAACCAAAGACGCAGGAATTACAACACCTGCAATAATCGTTGAACGCCAGTTACGTGTAAATACCAACAGAACTAAAACCGTTAACAATACCCCCAAGATAATACCATTGATGGTACTGTCTGTTTCATCTGCAACCGCAATTGATGAATCAGATGCAATAAACATTGTCGCATCTGGGAAACGAGTGCGCATATCAGATTCTAGTTCTGGCAGTTTTTCACGTAATGCATTTGAAATGTTTATCGCATTACCATCTGATGATTTTACAACAGATGCAATAACAACAGACTGGCCGTTATAACGTGCGCCATTTTCAACATCACGTGCAGCATCTGTAATCGTGGCGATATCAGACAATTTAAATCTGTTTCCTTCGACTGTCGTCAAACGCAAATTTGCGATTTCTTCAATCGATGAAAATTCACCAACAAATCGAACATTCGATGAATCACGACTGGTTTCAATTTTACCCCCAGGAACATTTAAATTGTGCGCCCCCAAGGCAGATACAACATCCATAACAGTTACGCCATTGGCCGCCATAGAATCTGGATTCATCTGAATACGAACAGCACGTTGTAAACCACCAAACACAGATACACTGGCCACACCTGGGATTGCTGTTATTTTATTTGATAAGATATCATCTACGTATTCTTCTAATGCACGTGGATCTGCCCCTTGCAAAACGATATCAACCACCGCTTCTTGTAATGGATTTAATTTTTCAACAACAGGTTGATTCATATCTTCGGGGAAATCAGAAATCAATCCATCTAATTTAGTTTTAATTTCTGTCGACTTTTCGTTTGCATTTACACCCAAATTAAATTCTGCAACAACAAACGCACTGTTTTCATATCCGTATGAAATAATTCGTTTTAATTCGGATACTTCGGAAATTGCATCTTCGGCACGTTTAATTATTTGCGATTCAATTTCTTCGGGCGATGCACCAGGATAGACAAACGTTGCAGTTACCAATGGCAAATCCATTGGCGGTGTGCGTTCAATGTTCATATTTGGAAATGAAACAAATCCCAATACAACACACAGCAAAACAAACATCAATGTCGTTATTGGTCTGCGCACAAAAAACTTTAACATTATTCCACCCCTTTTATTTACTTAACTTTACTTTGTCGCCGGCATTGACCTTGGACAATATAACAACATCACCAGAATTTAAACCAGATGCAACATACGCATTTTCAGAATCTTGACGCATAATTTTTATTTCACGAACAACCGCAGTTCCATTATCAACAACCAAAACAGAATTGTTTGAAACAGCATACAGTGGGATAAAAATTCCATCTTTGGTAAATTCTGCAAAATGTAACCCATCAGACACACCAGTCGTGCGAACCAAGTACATACCTGTATTTAAATCAATAGTGTTTGATACATGGGTTATTTTACCGTTTTCTATTTTCTGACCAGCATGCAATTTTGATGCACGTTCAGCAGATACGTATGCACGGTTATTTTTCACACTTAATGGTTCATATAATGTACCAGATGCAACCTGAACAGTAACAGATTCAATCGGCAAACCAACATCTGCCGCAGAACGAGATGCATTAAAAACAAATCGTGCGTTTTCAGATGCAACCGCTGCAAATCTAAATATTACCCAACCCACCATTATTGCAACCAGCGCAATAAAGAACGCGTGTTTAAACTTTTTTGAACGTATTGTTTTTTCTATTTTATCCATTTCTATTCACCCAACTTTTTTACTGATTCCGCAGACATTAAAATATTATATTTCGCATTTAACAGCGCAATATCCAACTGATATAAACCAGCAGATACGTCTGCTAATTCCACAGCAGATGTTTGACCAGACGCAAAACGATTCTGTGATAGTTTATATGTCTGGGCCGCCAAATCACGTGCCTTGACCAATGTTTCCAGATTACTACGCAATCTGTTATATTGTTTTATTGCGTTATTATATTGTTCTGTTGTGATTTTTTTTGCTTGTTCTAAATCTTGTTGTGCCGCGATTGCGTTCATCGCTTCTATCGTTGCATTTGCACGATTTAATCCACCACTGAATATCGGCATCTGAATTGCCAAGCCCCAGTATGCAGACTGGCTGCCCTTGGCATCAAACATCGTATCGATATCTTCTGATAATGTCATATAACTGTAATTCGCAGTTGCCGCCAGCGTAGGATATGCATTTGCACGTTTTGACTTTGCCAGATTTTCATACATCTTTACCTGTTCGCCCAAGATTTCCCATTGTGGTGTAGTCGTTAATTCACCAGCGTTTAATTCCGCAAAATCTTTTGGAAATTCATCTGTTAAAACCAGTGTTTCATCAATATCGATACCCGCCATAATTTTTAACATTCTGTGGGCTGTGTCACGATTAAATTCTGCATCAGAAACACCAATTTCTTTGGATGCGATATCAGATTCAATCTTTAACAAATTACTGCGATTTGCACGACCAGCAGACGTTAAACTTTTCTTGGCAGAACGTGCATTTGCCAAATCTTGCTTTGACAATCTAACAATTTCATCTGTCATTTTGGCAGTCCAATATAATTGTGCTGCGGCATATTTTACTTCACGTAATGTCATTTCTTTGGATGCGTCTGCCATCTTGATTGCAGACTTTACAGACTTTACCGCATTACCAATTTTACCGAACGTGTAAATTGGTTGTGTCACAGATATACCTGCCTGAAAAATGTTGTCAGGAATTGGTAATGACACCGCCTGGCCTTTTAAAGATTCTGAAATCAGGCCACCCATAGAAGGCGGCAAATCAATCGTCTGGGATTTTGTCGGGTCTTCAATATTAACCAAATTCATATATGATACAGAACCATCCAACTTAAACCAGCGATTTGCGTTTGCTGCATCTAATGAAGCCTCGGCTTTTTTTAAGTTAGCATCCGCCTTTTTCAAATCATGCGATTCTTTGACTATCATATTTGTTGCGTCCATTAGTGACAAATCCATCGCAGACACAGGCATAACAACACCTGTTGCGCACAAAAATACGCAACTAATTATAAATTTTAACTTATTCATTATTTAACTCCACATTATTTAAAACGCTTCTTAATGTGCGCAATGCTTCTGTCAGGCGTTTTTCATCTTCTTTGGAAATACCCGAGAACATTTTTTCAACACCCTGACGGAACAAATCCATTGCCTGCAAAGATAATTCTGCCCCACGTGGCGATACACAATACCAAGTATTACGTCTGTCTTCGTCATCAGTTGTGCGAACAACCAATCCGTCATGCTCTAATTTACGGAACGCAGCACACAAATTCGGTGCAGACACATGTTCACGCCGTGCAATATCCTTTAACTTTGCACGTCCGCCATTATGCAGACGGACCAAAATTGATATCAATTGACGTGGATAACCCGTCTGACCAGAACGGGCAAGCCCCAACCTGTCAGACAATTTATCCATTGTCCAAATATTATCTTCTAGTAATGCAACAAATTCCTTGCGTGCCATTTTTTTCTCCTATATAATAGGTTCGGTGTTTAAATTTATTACAAATTTTAATTATTATAAAGTTTAATAATTTTAATTTCAAGTATATTTTTATAAAAAGATGATAAAAATGTCAGACAACATAAAAAGCACAAAGATATTATTTGACGAAACATTACCAAAAATTGACATAAAATATGCAAAAATTTTCTTTGATGAAATATTACCAAAAATCGAACAAGTAACAACACAATCACGCTACGGATACCACGGTTTATCACACACAATTCAGGTGGCAATGTTCGCACTCGATATTGCAAATAGTATAAATCAAGCGCCCTTACCTGTGTTGTTGGCTGCCGCCCTGCATGATTGCGCACGGACAAATGACGCATGGTGTGTAAACCATGGTCCAAATGCTGTGCCAGTTGGCAAAAAATTCTTGGCACAACATTACCCGAACATATCACAAACAGATGTTGAAAAAATTCTGTACGCTGTTGAAAACCATACAGTTGGCCACGATGCAACAGATGCAGTATCTGCATGTTTATGGGACGGCGACAGGATTCGCCTGTCGTGGGAACGTGGATATAAACCTGATTTCTTTTCAACCGAACGGGGACGCCAGATTGCATCACTGACCACCAATGGGCAACGAAAATATATATCAGCCCAAGAAGAAATCTTGACGGCGAACAATATTCGTACCCGTGACCAAATTGCCTTTGATAAATACCAAGATCAAAAACAAAATCAAACGCAATATAAAATACACACACGATAAAAATATTATTGCAATTTATGAAAAGATGTTTATAATCATTGACGCTATTGGGGTGTCGTCTAATGGTAGGACAAGAGATTTTGGTTCTCTTTATCATGGTTCGAATCCGTGCGCCCCAACCAATATTCAAACGCACCCTTGTGGTGCGTTTTAATATTGTGTGAGGCCACGGTTCGTAATCTGCAACGACAGTTGCCGGTTCGACAATGAGTAGATTTGATAAGTAAAACGCTATCAAATCGTCAGGAATGCCCCGCAGGCATTTATGCCGAGGGAATTGAGTGCGCCCCAACCAAGATAGACAAGCCCGCCGATAAAGGCGGGTTTTATTTTGTTTTCTAATGTTTTGACCGAGTTCGAAAGTCAACAAATAAAAATTTGTAATTTTTTTCAACTTTCGAACTTTTTTAATAACATTTGGACATATATAGTTTTTTATGATAGCATGTCATACCGCAATAAAGGTGTATGTATGACAGGTATTGAATATATAAAAAATGCAGTGATTGAATTACTTAAAAATAACTTTAACGGGCATGATGATAAACATGTGTTTCGCGTTTATAATACGGCAATGAAATTTTGTGATGAAATTACATCTGCTAGTCGTGATTTGGTGGCTGCTGCTGCATTATTGCATGATTGTGATGATTATAAACTGTTTGGTGAAGAATCTGAACGTCTGATGACCAATACCAAACGCATATTGTCTGGTTCTGGATTTGATGCCGAATTCTGCGAAAAATGTATAAATATTGTAAAAACTATTGGATACAGTAAACGGTTAAAGGGTATTGCTGCATACGGTATCGAAGGTGCTATTGTATCCGATGCTGATATGTGTGACGCATCAGGATGTACAGGTCTGTTACGGTGCATAGAATATCGTTCTGGAACGGGTCAACCTTTCTTTGATCCAGATTATTTCCCAGAAGAAATGGATGCCGAAAAGTATAGAAAATCAAAAGTCGATCCGTGTGTAAATCACTTTTTTGTTAAAATTTTTCATTTGCGCGATATGTGCTTAACAGAACCGGGACGCAAATATGCAGAGAAAAAACATCAAACCTTGGTTAGTTTTTTGAATGCTTACTTTGATGAAGTGGATGCACCACAGACATGGAAAGATTTGCTGAAGAAATACGAATAAAATCATTTGAATAAATGATAGATTTCTTTTTTATATCGTCAATCACTTGCCCAATCTCCAACAATTCGGCTCGCGTTTCGCCCATACAGCACAATCAAGATAGACAAGCCCGCCAATAAAGGCGGGTTTTATTTTGTTTTCTAATGTTTTGACCGAGTTCGAAAGTATCAATTACAAAAATTGAAAAAATTCTATACTTTCGAACTTTTTCATGATATAACTTGCTGTAAAGGCATGATTTATGGCAAAAATCTTTATTTCTGGCGGTTCGGGAAGTGGAAAAACGACATACGCAAAAAAACTTTCTAAAGAATTAAAAATTCCTCATTTTGATTTAGATGATATAAAATGGATAAACGAAAAAAATTGTTTTAATTGTGAACGACCGAAAGAAGAAAGGCTTGCTCTGCGTGATAAAATTTTATCCGAAAATGATAATTGGGTTATTGAAGGGGTTTATACAAAAGACTGGATTATACCTATATTAGAACAATCAGATAGAATCATCATTTTAAAACCATCAACTCGGGTTCGCCAATACCGTATTTTTAAACGCTGGGTAAAAAAAATTTTGGGTATAGAACCTAAGACCCATAAAGAAAATTTAGTCACATTGTTTAAATTATTATGTTGGTCCAAAACATACGAACAATATTTGCCAGAATTATTAGAAAAAATAGAAAGAATTAATAAAAAAGCAGAATTTATAAGGTAAATTTTCGTTCCAACTCTTCAATCTTTCACCCAATCTCCACCAATTCGGTTCGCGAATTGTGCATCAAGCACAACCAATATCCAAACGCACCCTTTTGGGTGTTTTTTTACATGTTATTATTATGAAAAATCTGATAAAATATAACTGACATAACAAAAGGATATAACATGGCAGGGGTCTTTGTTTTTGGCGTACCAAAAGGTGAACAAATATCAAAATGCGATGAGAAAACCAGACAATTTCTGGAAACGTTTTATGTTCCAAACAGAACTGGAATACACAGAAAAATGTATCGCAGACCCGGCAATGAAATGCACTATGTATTATTATTTTACCCAAATCCTGGGGCGAAATTTTTAGATGCCGATGGACGTTCTGGTTCTTACTTTGGCATTGATTTTGTTCTGTATGGCAAATATGCCGGCAACCCAACAAAAGTGTTCGATATGTTACAAGCAACATACGATGAATTTATAAAAAACAAGATTATCCAAGAATTTCCAAATGGAAACAAAAAATGGATGACCGCAAATCTGGATGCAAATAACGATGAAATCGCACGATATGTTGGCGATAAAATCAGTCATTTATTACAGACCAGACGTGAATTTAATTTATCGGGCGAAATATTCCCCATCCAAGGCACACAGGCACAACCCCAGCGACAATAATAAAAACGCCAAATGGCGTTTTTATTATAACAATATATTTGTTAATTTTATTGAAACGAAGGTTTGTTATGTTACAATTGCCCGAAAAAGGCAATTTATGAACAAGCAAAATGCAATTATTTTTGCAGCATGTGTTTTGGTGGCCGCGGCCGCATCTGTTGGTGTAAAAAATAATGAGAAAAAACAAAAAGAACAAATTAAACAAGAATTAAATAATATTCTTATTCCAAACGCAGAAAGAAAACTGGACAGTCTGATTATCACACGTAATTTATTGCGTGACAGTATTGTATATTTTCAGAATGAATTGCAAAATCAATCGCAATATATGCAAATAAAAAAACAAATTCCAGAAATAAAATCTGTTTTGACATTACTGGAAAATATTACAAATCAGTGGCATCGCCAATACAGTCAAACATCCGACCGCATCGCCGCATATCCTGATTCTGCATTGGTCCCAACAGAACTGAAACAAAGGCAAACATACCTTAAAAGCAATATTGTAACAGAACCTGTGATGAATAATAAAGATTTTGACTTTATCGCAGAATATTTGATAAACACATTGGATTCACATATATCATGTTTTGAAAAACACAACCCACAAGATGTTCAACAGGAATACAAAATTATAAATGGTTTTTATGAAACAATACATTGCGCAAAAGATTTTGTATTTGCGATTGATAAATCACAAAACATAATTAACAAACGTGACTTAAAACGCTTGGAACAACAAACAGACCTGTTATTAAAAGAATTTGCAAAAATCTTGTTCGCACAGAACGGCGAAATAACTGTTGATAAATTGTACCAGTTAAGGCAAAACAACGCAGATAATGAATGCGCGCTGAAAAAGCACATGAAGGAACTTGCCAAGTTAAAGACAAGTTATGCTGTTGATGAAATATACAGACAACGCAAAAAATAATTTTATCGTTTTTTCATAGACTGTTTTATGGTATAATATTCTCAAAAATAGTACGAGAGAATGAATATGAAAAACAAAATACCTGTTATTTTGTCTGTTTTGTGTGTATCTGGCACACTGCATGCAGATGTATTACCATTAAACGATGCGTTACGTGCGGCATATACCGCATGTGTTGGCATTGACGATGGTTTAAGTGAATTAAAGAAAATGGCTGGGATAAATACAGCAATCACATCTGTCGGTACGGCCACCGGTGTTGGCGCAACCGTTACAGGTATTGTAAAATCATCAAAAGATAAAGAAATCGAAACATTAGAAAAAATTCTAGAAGAACTTGAAAAAATGTACACCGAAACAGACCCAATGACAGATGCAGAATTTACTGTATTTATGTCTGAATTTAATTCTGTTTATAACACTACACTGAATAACAAAGAATCTGTACAGGCCGAAATTGATAAACTGGAAAAACAATCCAAGAATTTAGGTAATTGGCGTACAGGCCTGATGGCGGGCAGTACTGCAACCAATATCGCCGGTGCAATTATTGCATCAAAAAATACAGCAGATGGTGATGTTGCCACACAAATCGAACAGTGTAAGTTGGCTGTTAATAACCTGCGTCAATCAATGGCCCAGGCACGCATAAGTGGCGAAAACATATCCGAAGCAGAACAAATCGCAAGCGCATGCGGACAATATGAATTTGTTGATTTATCAAAGATTAACACCAAGGCCAAGGGTGCAATGATTTCATCTGCAATTGGCGCTGCGACTGGGGCAACAGGTACCATTATGTCGGCCAGTGCAAATTCTGACAAGACACGCAATGACAATTCAGATGCCGGCAAACAAAAAGAAAAGAATTTAAATCTGACATCTAATATCTTGGCAGGCGCAACAACGGCCGCATCTGCCACAGCAACAATATTTAACGCAACACAAATTGCTGCAATTAAAAAAGTTGCAGAAGTGGCCGCAAACTGTACGGGGGTATTAAAATGAAGAAAATACTGATATTTCTTACATGTATATTTGTTGCAGTAAACGCGTATGGCGCAGCAACACATTTAAACCCCAGCCCTGCCGTATTAAGTGCTGCGGCAACAAAATTTATTACAGACGGCACAAAACGCACCGCCGCAGTAAAATTATTTAAAGATAAATCAAAGGCAAATGGTAACGTTGGCGTAACACAACAAGATTTAGCCGCTGTTTGTGGTGCAGGTGGTCTGACGGGTGACAACTGCAATAATTTTATACGTTATATGTGGGATATGGGCAAGTTTTATAATATCTGCAATACAAGTTCAGGCGCCCCAGCAGGTTCTTTATGCATAACCATCTTTGACGACACTGAAGTCCAGTATATATCTGCGCGCGGATTGATACGCGAATATGCGAACAAGCATCTAAATGGAAATACATTGGAATGTTCACGCAAAACTGACGGAAGAGGAATGCAAGATTATATTGCATGTCGCAATCTTGGCACCGGTGCTGCGTACGAATTTGAATTTGACGACTTAACAGAATCTGCAGACAATGAAATAAAAAAAGAAATTACAGAAGCCCTGTGTACAATATATGGCTTTGAAACATTGGGTGCAAACAGAAATATGTGTAAAAATGCAGTTGGCGCAACAAATAACTGCCAAACATTAAATAATGCCGCACTGACATTTGGTGCATCTGCACGTGTATCTATTAACGAACCAACGGCATGCGTTTTTGACTTTGACGTGATAACAAAGAAAAGCGATTTAAAAACAGCATGCGGTATTAACAATTTTGTATTTCAAACCGGGATTCAGGTACAATCTGATGCGGGCTTTATGGATATAATAAAAAATCACGTAGCACAAAAATGCGGAACAGTACCACAGAACGTTACTTGCAGTGACAGCTTTGTAACATATACAGGCGAAGGAAAGAAAAGCCGCAAAGACGACATTATTTCATGTTCATACAACGGTCACAAAATAGACTTTGTGTTTGACGATGTAAACGAAGCAAGAAAATACATCGCAAAGGCAGGTAAACAAGGTATGATGTGTATCACATCAGACGGCGTATTTGATGGCAAGAATTGTTCGTTAATTGGCAAAGATTTATGCAACCAATTAGCCACTGCAAATAAAATCGATTGCCCGGATTGTAAAGATATTCGATGGGACGCAGAACACAGTATGTGTATATTACCAAACGCCAAGATAGCGACAAATGTCGACAAAGGGGTAAAAATTGGCACAGTCGCAGGGGCTGCGATTTTGGCCGTTGCAGCAACTGTATTTTCTGGTGGTACGGCGGCGCCCGGCGCATGGGCAATTGTCGCAACAACCGCGGACATTTTATTAGTATCTGGCGCAATCGGACAAATAGCATCTGAATCTGTAATGACATTTGGAGTATTTGAACCATTTGTTAAAAAGGCAAACCAATGCTTTGATTCTGGTGACACGGCGTGTGTTGAAGACTTGTTAATAAATGAATTAAATCGCATGCAAAGTTATTCTGCTGATTTATCAGAAACAGAAGCCAGGGCATTAGATGATATTTTTGCAAAACTGATACAAAAATTACCGGACGATTCCAGATTCTGGACAGATTTTTATGGCAATCCAGAATTCTTTGATTGTCGTGTACAAAACGGCATTGAAACATGTGTCGTCAAAGAAAGTGCACAGTTATGGCAAATAGTAAACAAGGCATCAAATGCGGCAATGATTGCAGGTGGTTTCTTGAAAATATTTGCAACCGTTGGCGGTTACCTGACCCAAACACGGAACGCTATCAATGCACGTGTAGTCAACAACATGCATAACAAAACAGCAATGTTAAAGACCGTCAACCCAAATGGCAGTAATGGTACACTAATTTCCAACAAATTTGTTCAATCCTTGAATATCAGCGGTGTCAGTACTAATTCAGGACTGGTTCAACACTTAGGTTTAAAGGCAGGCGATGTAATCTGGTTCACAACGACTGGCCAAATTGTACGAGATGTATCAATGGCAAGAAATTTAGTTGGTTTAATACCTGTTACGGTTGGGGTTGGAAATCAACTATATCATAGCGGCGATGATCCTGACTTTGCGATATCAAGAATTCTGGAAAACGGTGTTACACCAGAACCAGTTCCTGTTGATCCAGAACCGGCACCAGAACCTGTGCCACAGCCAAATCCACAACCGGCCCCAGGACCGCAACCAAATCCAGGGCCACAACCGGAACCTGGTCCACAGCCACAACCTGTAAACCCAACGCCAACGCCGGCACCAGGACCTGCACCTGCGCCTGTTGATCCAATTGTAACCGTTATACCTGTTACACCGGTTGTAACACCTGTGGTTACACCAATTGATACGCCTGTGACGCCATATCAGGTTGATAAAAAACCAAATACTGCACTGATTGCAACTGCCAGTGTGCTGGGCGCAGTTGGTGTTGGCGGTCTGATTGGTGGTCTGGTTGGCATGGACAAAGATGACGATAACGCAAACGCAAATGCAAACAACAATGCCGTTATTCCTGTTGTTCCTGTGGTACCAACACCACAAGACAAACAAGAATCTGCTTCATCTATCAATGCTGTGGCGGCTGGGGTTATCGGATATGTTGGTAACGATGCGTTAACATTGGTACCAATGCCAACAGCACAAAATACGACATCACATATCGTAAATATTCAAAACAGCGCTGTGGTGGTCGTAAATTGGCGTGGACATTACCTGCCATATTATGTCAATGCGTCTGTTGCAAAATGGACACCTGTGCTGGGGATTGGCGAAAATGGCGGTTGGTTTAACGCATATCCAACGGCGAAAATTGAACAAGTTGAAAACATTGCTGCGATTTTATCACAAAAACTGGCAGTAAACACTGTAACCCAGGCAATCAGTTCTTTGCCTGCACCACGCAGTGACGCATACCAGATAATAAACAAAGAATTTCCAAATGGTGTGATTCAGACCTATTCTGGTTCTTTTACACCACAGCAACAACAACTGTATAACAATAACTATAACATTGTAAAAAATTTATTTTAAATATAACGCCCCAAACGGGGCGTTTTTATAACTATTTATTATCTGAAAAATATAATTTAGAATACGCAGCCATAATATCGACCACCATACCACGATATCCAAATTTGTCCCAATGATGATCTGCG
>JAGBCZ010000021.1 GCA_017937735.1 Alphaproteobacteria bacterium
TATGGTTATATTTTCAAATAATGATTTGACTATCAAGTCATCTAATTCGGCATGTTCCGAAAAGACAGTTATGCGCCAGTTAAATACACCTGCGGTTATTTTGGACGTATTTCCAATTGGATGGATGGTTGGTATTTTGCCAGTATTCATAGATGCGATATCTAATAATATGTACAGAATGCCAGAAGCGTATTCGTATTCATGTGTAGAATAAAACAAGGGAGAAAAAAATGAGCAAAACTTGGACTTTTGTTTTAGGGATGGTAACAGGTATTGTATTGTCGTGCTTGTTTATTGCAGGTACTGCTCCTACAGATTCTTCAGTTGTTACTATGCTAGATGAGCCGGGCGATTGCTTAACAACTTCAAACCTTACTGTTTTTCAGGTGTTGGCACCAAACATGGCACTGGCGGCAATAGATTCTTCTTTTGATTCGTTGCTTTTTTTGGTAACAAATGATGACGGGCAAATTTATTACGATGCGCAAGTGATTAAAGTGCCAAACAAAAAATGTTTTAGACAAATAGGGACTTATAAATACAAAACAAAATCTCAAAACATCAGAACTGTACCGATTGTGAAAATAAACTAAACGATTCCAGCCCCAAAATGAGCGGTGTTTTTATTCCTTGCCTGTTTATATGCAGGTAATATAATTCCCTTATGGAAGCGCTTATTATAGTCTTTTTAATCTTTGCTGGACTTTTCTTTCTGCTTCGGCAAGAGAACAAGCGAAAGATTGAATATAACAATCATAAAAATGAACAGATTGAATCTGTAACTGCACTGGACCGTGGTACATGGTCTGAACGCGACTTGGTTTATGAATTGCTGGAACATGGTATTGCACCAGGAGCAATCTTTCATGATTTGTATGTAAAAAAGGCAAATGGGCGACATGCACAGATTGACCTGGTGGTTGCAACCAAGGTTGGCCTTATTGTGTTTGAGGTAAAAGATTACAGTGGCTGGATTTTTGGACGTGGCAACCAAGACAAATGGACCCAGGTTTTGGCCTATGGTCGTGATAAGTATCGTTTCTATAACCCGATTAAACAGAATGCGGGGCATATTGCAGAGCTGCAAAAACAGTCCAAACAGATGTCTGAAATCCCGATGTTTTCAGTTGTGGTATTTTATGGTGGCTGCACATTGCGTGATGTCAGTATCATTCCACATAATACCTATGTAACAACATGGCGACGTGTATTGGATGTAGTAGATACTATTTTGGAAGAAAATGAACCTGCAAACTATACCGATAAACACGAAATAGTTCGTATATTAAAGGCGGCTGTTGAAAATGGCGCCAATGAAAACATGGCCGAACAACACGCCGATGCAGTTCAAGATATGCTGGGGCAGGATAGAGTTTTTGGTTAAACTCCGCCCCGTGTGGGCGGGTTATTTTTTATATGCGTTCCACAACACCTCAAATCGCTTGGTGTATTCTTGTGCGGGGTGGGCCAGGAAGATGCAGTTTTCGCTGTTATACTTGGTGGCGGCGGTGGTCCAGTTATAAGAGCCCGTCACCATACGCCGATTATCAAAGACAGCGAATTTATTATGTTCAATCTTGTACCGGCGGTTGGTGCGGACGGGGATGCCGGTAGCCGCCAGTTCATCAATCATGGACGATTTATGTTTGGCCATAGTTCGGTCGGTGACGATGCGGACGCGGGCACCCCGACGGTGGGCGGCAATAATGGCGTTCGCAATTTTCGGATTGGTTATGGAATAGACGGCAATGTCAATGGTTGTGGCCCGACCCAGTTCTGCGATTATGCGGTCTTCACATTCGGTGCCGGGGGTGAAATATGATTCTATGTGTACGAGTGCACTGGCGGGTGGGGTGACCGTCCGGGTGGGCAATTGCGCCCCAACGCCAACCCCAATGACGAACGCAATTCCAATAACAAAAGTCCATTGTCTGACAAACATACAACCCCAAACAAAAGACCACTCAAACAAGAGTGGTCGGGAGTTAGTCAGTTTACACAGAAACTCCGTTGCCTTTGGGACAAGCCCTGTTGTATAACAACGGCATCCCGACCATCGTCGGGACATTAAAAGCTTCGCTGTGTAAGGGTGACTAAACCCGTTCACGCTTATAATGTCGATCGTGCAATTACTTGCACACACATATTGTACAACATTTCCCACAAAAATCAAGAGTGGTGTGTTTTACATCACGATCTGTAATACTTTATTTACATTTCTGTCGGGTGATTTTCCCATTTCTAAATCTTCTTTGATATCACATAACAGATTTACTACAGATTGAAAACGCTGTCTTTCTGGGAAATATACATCTCCAGTGTCGCCATATCCTGCCAGCAATTCTTTTGCACCATTGCCATAGTAATAGTGCATGTCGCGTGATGGTTCGGCATATCCCGCTTCGCCAAAGTCAATAAGCCCCACGATTTTTTTTGTGTTTGTATCGAACATCATGTTGCCAAAATGCAAATCACAGTGTGTCAAAACTGGTTTTACAGGATATTGTTCAGATAAGTATTTATATCTGTCGCGCACGGCGTTGATGTGCTGAATCTGCTCATCTGTGAATTGTTTTTTTACTATGTCAGGAAAGTATTCGTCAAACGCTTCTAAGCTGTCTGTGTAATGTAATGGTGCATCTTGCAACCAACTGTAATCATTCCCCAGATTATGTAATTCGCGTGCAATTTTACCGATTTGACGTAATATATCGGATTTTGTTTCTTCGTCAAAAGAATCGTGCATTTCCTGGGTGTATGTCGTGCCGTGTACCAATGTTTCGCCAATGATGTTTCGACCTGACTTGTCCTTTTTGTGATATAAAATTTCTGGAACTTCAAAGCTCAACTTTCCTTTTAGAAAGTTTAATACTTTGATTTCTTTGTCAGGATTGTTAAATGTCGCGTCTTCTTTTTTAGGTATTCTGAATACAACGCTGTCATTAACCAATACAGCGATGACATTTCGTCCCGAACCTATTTTTTTTATACTTTTTATTTCTATGTCAGGAAACGTTTCGGTGATGGTTTCCTGGATTTGTTCAGTTGTCATTTTTTTATTCCTGTGTTTTTAATTGCCAAAACACCCCAGAAATTCGTGTGAATTTACTGGCTGTTTCGCAACAAATTATTGCGTGATTATATTTTTTTGAGATTTTGCGGCGGGTCAGTGCAATTGCACTATATTGACACAGTCATTGTAAGGTATGATATAGCAAAAGTCAAGATATGTGTTTCGGTGGACGAAAATCGTTTTTCATAAATGCACAATTTCGGTGTCGGGGAATTGTGATGCGATGTATTCGGCGGCCAAGCGGCGGTGGCATTGGTGTGCGGTCTTTTCTGTGCACATCAGGCATATGCGGTCCAGTTCGTCCGGA
>JAGBCZ010000022.1 GCA_017937735.1 Alphaproteobacteria bacterium
ATACAGATGCGACATTGGAAATGGTGCGTGACCATATTCGTGATTATAAATTCTTTGCGACAACAACACCAGATACCACCAGTTTCAGTTTTAGTATAAGTGCATCTGGTGTGTTTCATATTGATTGGGGTGACGGTACCCGTCAGTCATATCGCAAAACGAACACGACCGCCACGACATACAGCCATGAATACGCCACCGCCGGTGAATATGTGATAAAGATTGGTGGATACGCAACGGGGTATAGTACTGGTTGGGCACAGTATACAATAAGTTTTAAAAATAATTTAAATCTTGCAAAAATCGAAGGCAGTCTGGGCGCAATATTTCCAACATTAAAAACAGGAACAACCAAACAATTACAAAGCAATTTTAATGAATTGTTTTCTGGTTGTACAAATTTAACGGGTACAATTCCGCCAGATTTGTTTAAGGGTGTGTATGGAGAACCGGCGATTTTAATGTTTACATCATTATTTGCAAATACTGCTGTAACAGGTGAAATCCCAGCCGGTTTGTTTGCTGATATTTCAGGAATGAGTGCACGTATATTTTATGCTTCGTTTATGAATTGCGATGGTTTGACAGGTAGCATACCAGAAAATTTATTTTCAAATATTTCTGGTAAGCCATCAGACTGGGGTTTTTTTGACACTTTTTTTGGTTGTTCAGGCCTGACAGGTTCGATACCAGAAAATCTGTTTGCTGGGATTTCTGGCGCGCCTGCAAACCGTATATTTGCACGAACATTTAAGGGCTGCAGTGGTCTGACTGGTTCAATACCAGAAAATTTATTCGCTGGCATTGTGGGGCCGCCTGCGACAGATATGTTTATGCAAACTTTTTCTGGTTGCAGCGGTCTGACAGGTGAAATTCCAGGGAATTTGTTTGCCGGGATTTCTGGCCCGCCTGCGACAGATATGTTTTCTAGCGCATTTGCTGGATGTTCTGGATTAACCGGTCCGATTCCTGCAGGGTTGTTTGCAGGAATATCCGGCCCGCCTGCGAAGAATATGTTTAGCTCTACTTTCTATCAATGTACCGGTTTAACAGAAATACCCGCAGGGCTGTTTGCCGGGATTTCTGGGCCGCCTGCGCAGAATATGTTTGGGCAAACATTTCGTGGGTGTTCTGGGATAAATAAACCATTGCCGAACGATTTGTTTGCTGGAATTGATGGGGCGCCAGTATCACATATGTACTTTTATACATTTGGCGGATGCAGTAATTTGCCTGGGCCAATTCCAGAAAATTTATTTGGTAATATTTACGGTGCGCCCGCATCAAGCATGTATCAATATACATTTTATGCTTGTAGTAGTCTGAACAGTGAAATTCCAGAAAATTTGTTTGGTAATTTGTATGGCGATGCCCAGGGTGGTATGTTTTATCAAACCTTTTATTGGGGGGTACCAATTTATGGCGAATCAGCCAAGATAAATGGAAAATATCTGTATGAAATATGGCCAGATGCGACAACAGATCAAGTTAGGGCTATGTATGCTGGTTGTAAACAGTTGACCGATTATGCAGATATACCAAGTCCATGGAAATAAAAAATCCCCGTTATGGGGATTTTTATTTTATGTTTTCTGCGGCGGTTCGGGCCAGTACATCAACACGTTCGTTCATGTCATCGCCATTGTGACCACGTACCCAATACCAATGTATTTTCTTGGTCGATGCAATTTTATCAAGTTCTTGCCACAAATCTTGGTTTTTTACCGGTTTTTTATTTGATGTGCGCCAGTTGTTCTTTTTCCAATTTTGCAGCCATGTTAACATGCCGTTTTTTACATATTGGCTGTCTGTGTGAATTTCCAGTTCATCATGTTTTTTTGCCGCATTTAATGCACGTATCACAGCCATCAATTCCATGCGGTTATTTGTTGTGTTTTGTTCGCCGCCATTGCGTTCTGCGGTGTTTGTGCCATCTGTGGCAATAAATCCCCATCCGCCTGGACCAGGGTTACCAAGACAACTGCCGTCTGTCCATATTTTTAGCATTTTTATATCATCCCTTTTTGTGTTATAATATCATACATGACATATAATTCCAAAGATTTAAAAGAAATGGCACGGTCTGTGCGGGCGTACGCATTGTACGCGTTGCGTTGTGCGCACAGTGGACATGTTGGAATTGTTTTGGGGTGCGCTGATATAATTACATGTATTTTTGCAAATTGGTTGCGTCATGGACGTGACAGGTTTGTGTTGTCTGCGGGACATGGCAGTGCGCTGTTATATTCTGTGTTAAAGTTGTCTGGGTACGATATTGCTGATTTGGAAACGTTCCGAAAAATTGGTGGGTTGCCGGGGCATCCTGAATTTGGAATTGATGGTGTGGATGCGACAACTGGGCCATTGGGGCAGGGTGTTGGAAATGCTGTTGGAATGGCGCTGGCAGAAAAAATAAATAAAACCGATTCGTGTGTATATTGTTTATGTTCAGATGGCGATTTAATGGAAGGTGTTGCATCCGAATCGATTTCATTTGCAGGTCGTTACAAATTAAATAACTTGGTTTTGTTGTGGGCTGATAACGGGGTCAGTATTGATGGCGTTGCCCAGACAGATGTTAATATGACACAACGTATGTCTGCCGCAGGATGGCGGGTTTTGACCGTTAATGGCGATGATTTCGTTCAGATAAATCGTGCATTACAAAATGCAAAACGGTCTGATGTGCCTGTGTTTGTTCAATGTAAAACGCAAATCGGCGCTGGGTCCAGTTTGGCGGGTTCCCCCAAGGCACACGGGTTTGCGTTGGATGATTCGGAACTGTTGGCGTTGCAACAAGAAAACATATCACAAATTGGGGATGTGTTATGGGGACAGATTGCATTAGAAAATAAAGATACATTGATATATAAATCAGATGCGAAATTGCCACATGTTGCGTTGCCAAATGTTGGCGATTCGATTTCTATGCGTGAATTGTCTGGGATTTATTTGAACGCATTGTTGGCAGATGGTGCAAACATCATCGGGGGCAGTGCGGATCTGGGGGGCAGTACAAATGTGCGTGTTGCTGCATCACGTGAAATCAAATCAGATGATTTTTCTGGGAATTATATAAACTATGGTGTGCGTGAACATGCAATGGGTGCAATTATGAACGGTATGGCAACGTGCGGATTACGTGTGTATGGATCTACGTTCTTGGTGTTCAGTGACTATATGCGCCCGAGTATCAGGTTGGCTGCGATGTCGGGTTTGCCTGTGACGTATGTGTTTACACATGACAGTATTGCCGTTGGCGAAGATGGACCAACGCATCAGCCAATTGAACAGTTGCCATCATTGCGTTTAATTCCGAACTTAAATGTATTCAGACCGTGTAATGGTAATGAAATTATGTATTCTTGGGGGCGTGCGCTGTCTGAAACGAATAAGCCGACTGCAATTATTCTATCACGTCAGGCGATTCGTTTGGTTACAACACCCGCCAATGCAGATTTATCACGTGGTGGATATATAATTAAACCTGCGCTGTCAAAGCGACCACGAATTACAATTATTGCAACTGGGTCAGAGGTGCCATTGGCTGTGCAAGTTGCAGAAAAATTGGGCGAATCGGTTCAAGTTGTTTCGATGTTATCGGTTGCTGATTTCAGAATGCAAGATACAGAATATAAACAAAAAGTCTTGTCCGGATTTGTTGTCGCGATTGAGGCTGCTGCAACCCCAACGTGGTTTGAATTTGCAGATGCGGTTGTGGGAATCGACCGTTTCGGTATGTCTGGGGCAGGCGATGCGGTTTATGATGCACTTGGGTTTAATGTCGATTCGATTGTCGATGATATCAAAGATAAAATTAAATGACAGACTATGTGTTTACTTTGTCGTCTGGTAATGAAATTCCCGTGATAATTACAACAAGGCGTGGTTTGCGGAATATTACGTTGCGGCCACGTTTTAATCCAAGTCCAGAAATTCATATATCAAAACCCTGGTTGGTGCCAACCAGCGCAGCGATTCGGTTCTTGGAATCAAAACAAAGATGGATTGAGTGCGTGTTTCAAAAATGTCCAGCCAAGGTTAAA
This sequence comes from Alphaproteobacteria bacterium, assembly GCA_017937735.1. The sequence continues at coordinate 4,047 of JAGBCZ010000022.1, forward strand.
TTAAAATCAGGTGATAAAATTGAATTTTTGGGACGTACAGTTTTGTTGATTCATGATCCACATATTCGTGCAAACAGATTTGATGCAGATTGTGCTACACTTTATGTTGGGGGTGGGGCAGATATGTTTGAACGCCGTGTGCGTGATTTTATTAAGTCTGAATTCTTATGCGCATTAAAAGAAATGATTCGTTCTGTGCCGTGTGAATTTCATCCAAAACGTATTGCGCTGCGTGATACAACATCACGTTGGGGCAGTTGTTCCAGTACAGGCACAATGTCGTTTTCATGGCGTTTGGCGTTTGCACCGTTGGATGTTATGCGATATGTCGTTATGCATGAATTGGCGCATACAAAACACATGAATCATTCGCCAGAATTTTGGATGACTGTGCGTGAATTATATGGTGTTGGTGTTGAACGTGCAAAACGTTGGCTGACCTTGCATGGTGGCGAATTGCATAAATTTTTCTGATTGCCTATATATGTATATATGTGCTACGTTTTCTGTATATGAAAATGTGGGTGGTTGATATTAGAAAAGTTTGCGCTTTTTTCTGTGCCGTTTTATTGCCAAATATGGCGTTGGCTGTCACGTGTCCCAGTGGATTTTCTGAATTTTTAATTGATGATGCTCATGTTGTTGTGCCGCTGTCTGAACGCTGTCCAGATGGTTATTCACAGATTTATACTGTGGATGATTGCGCAGATGCAAATACAGGTTCTGTGTGTGCAGTGTGCGATTCGGATTATATATTAGGTGGCTTTGCAAATTGTGTGGAATTATGCAGTGCAGATAAAAAAACGATTCGTTTCAGTAATGATTCATCGTTTAATTTGTTAAAAAGCCCCGGTACAAAACCTGCGTTGAATATTTTAACTGCGAACAATCAGCAATGTTATGTCGATTTGGCGGCTGGGAATGCACCTGGATTAAACTTTCAATTACCAAGTGGTGCAACATATCATGCAGTGCAGCATGGTGGCGGATATCGCGTATGTGCGCCTGGATATACACTGTCGTATGATTGTGGTATTGGTGGTGGCGTGCCACCAGAATCACAATCGTTATTAAGTGGCTATTGGTATACAGTGCCTGCAAGTGTGGGAAGTTGTCGTGTGCCAGATGGTATGCGATTTACAGGTTGGGAAATTGATGGTATAAAACATTCGCCATATACGATTTATACATACGATTTTGATACGAATAAAACCCTGACTGCAATGTTTGGTGATGCGTCAAAGGTTTATGTTAATTATTTTTGTGAAACAACTAATTCATCGCCTGTGTACACGGATATAGTTATGCTTGGCGAAGGGGTTGCTACAAAAACAAATATGTGCCCGTACGAGCCAAAAGAAACAGAACCATTGGCGTGGATAGAACCGTTTTCACAGGAAGAAATTAATCAGTTGGTTGCGATGAGTGGGGGCGATTTATCCGACTTTACAAAATTTGGATTTTTTGGACCGTATTTTGGTATGGGTAAATCCACTCTTACAAGTGAGATTGATTTGTTTGTATTGTTATTGATAATGGATGCATACGATAGGTGTATTAATGAGAGTGGCTATGCATCGGAAAATCCAGATGCCTGTGTATTGTCGCAATTAGTTTTTAATCATACATATTTTGATCCTGTCGCATTTGCGGATGTTGATATGATGGGGGCTACTGCTGAAATGTTGGCGTTATTATTCAAGGATATAGTCCCAGATGCCGATGTGAATCTGGTTCCATTATACATGCCTACATTGTATGAAATGACATGGAACTGTGGAAAGTATTTCCATGTGTCGGGTGGTTTTGATTTTAATGGCTCAACCAGCTATGGATGGACGGTTCGATATGGTTGTTCTGCACCTGAACGTGGTGGGTATGATTATAATCCTGCGTATGGAATGACGTTTGTTGGGTGGAATGTTGATGGTGTTTTTTATGAGGGTACTGATCTTACATATATATGGACCGAAGATAAAACAGCGACAGGTACTTTTGACTATAATCTGAATGCGAATTTTGATTGCGGTACAGATGGTGTATTGACATCTGGTGATGCCACACTTACGTACAGCGGTCGTGGCGCAGGGGATATGTATGTCCCATTGAATATAAATGCGCAGTGTACAGCAAATATTGGTAAAAAATTTGTTGGATGGCAAATTGATGGTGTGGATACTGTGTACAATGTTGGCGATACACTAAACTGGGTGGATTCAATTGTTTTGGCAAATTCAGATTGTTCTTTAGATTATTATGGTGAGCAGTGTGATAAATTAATCTTTACTGCTGTGTATGAAGATGTGCCTGCAGGTACCGTTAATTACTATTGTTCTGTGAATGATAGCGTGCCTGCATTCTCGGAACAGTTGATAGTAGGTAACAGTGTGGATGTAAAAACAAATATGTGTCCGTACGATACAAAAAAGACAGAACCGTTGGCGTGGGTTGTACCTTTTACACAGGATGAAATAAATCAGATAATTGCGCTGGGCGAATCGGGACTAAATTTATCAATGATGGAATCATTTTTAATGCCATATTTCGGTCAGGATGGCGGATTGCTAGCTAATGAAGTGGCTGAAATGATGTTTGCATTATTGTTACAGTATTATGCACAGTGTGGTAATAATACGGATGCAACATGTACGTTAAGTCGCCTGATTTATGAACATACGTATCTTGATCCAAACGCATGGGCCAGCGACCCGTTTGATGAAATGTATTCTTGGTTCCGTGATATATATTCAGATACAGATTTGAATGTGTTGCCACTGTATCACGCTGCAGGATATAATATAAACTTTGATTGTGGTAAATATTTCAGGCCAGCGGCAGGTGATTTGAATGACATCGCATGGACTGCCAGATATGGTTGGGATAAGACTTATTATTGTGCTGATTTAAATGGTCAAGATTATTCGTTTGATGTTGGTGAATGTGTCGATTTTAGTGAAGGTGGTGAATGTTTACAGTTAACCACGGCAATTGATATGGTCGGTTGGCAGATTGATGGTTCTGAATATGAACAAACGTTTAAATATATTTGGACCACAGATCAGAATGCTGTTGCTGTATTTGATTATGATTTAAGTGCAACGTTTGATTGCGGGACTGATGGTGTGTTGGCGTCTGGGGTTGAAAATGTTACATATACAGGGCGTAATGTCGGCACCGATGAAATATCGCTGAATATTGATGCGACATGTGCATCAAATGTAAACGGAACGTTTGTGGGCTGGAAACTGGTTAATAATGATACGCAATATCAGGTTGGTGATACATTAAACTGGTTGGATGTGTTCTTGAATGCGAATAATTGTGATTCTTATTATTCATCATGTAAAAAACTAACATTCGAAGCAGTGTATGAAGATATATTGAATTTGAATTATTTCTGTTCTGTGGATGATGAAATACCAACGTATGTTGCAAAAATTAAATCAAATGTTGGCTCATCATTGCGGACAGATTTGTGTAAATATGATACTGCCAAAAATAAATTAAATGCGTGGGTGGTCCCGTTTAATGACCAGGAAATCGCAGAACTGGATGCGATATTGGCTGGAAACGAAATGCCAGAGTTTGTAAAAAAAGTATTTATAGATAAATCTATTATGTATATGGATTCAATGACAGAAGAAGAACAATTGTCGCTGATGATATATATGCTGTATGGTGGGTCAGATCAATCAACAGGTGACCCTGTAATTGATTATATTGCCCGGATGGTGTTTGAACATTTATATTTAATTGAAGGAGATACAAAAACACAAATTGTTATAGATGCAGATACGGATATATATGCACTGTTTGCGGCCGTATCTTATAAAGTGAATTTTGACTGTGGTGATATTGCACAGGTAGAACATTATATGCAAAGTAATTCGGCTAGCTATGGTCAGGAGTTTGAAATAGCATCAAATTGCTTGTTTTATAATAATTCTGTATGGTCTGCTGGTAATTTGGCCGAATTTATTGGCTGGGAAATCGATGGTAATATGTATACAGAAAACGACAGTTTTGTTTGGAATTATACAACAGATAAAACATTGACTGGGATATATGATTATAACTTAAAAGCAACATTTGATTGTGGTGCGGATGGAATATTGTCGACTGGTGATGCGGCGGTTGAATACAGTGGACGTGGGGATGGTAGTACAATGATTCCACTAAATATAACAGCACAATGTGTTCCAAATGTGGGTAAAAAGTTTGTTGGCTGGTCGTTACCTTATTATTCTGGTAATGCAATTAAGGCAGGTTCTGTACTTGATTGGTTAGATATTGTTGTTGCACACGATACATACGATATAGACAGCGAAGTTGTTGAATTTACAGCCGTTTATGAAGATGTGATTGATGTGAATTATTATTGTTCTGCGGTGGATGTGTCACCAACATATACAGATGTATATCCAGTTGATACAACCAGTGTTGAATTGCGTTCGTCAGGATGTGATTATGATGCGCAACAGTTCAATTTCCGTGGCTGGTACACGCCATTTACAGCGGACGAGGTTGCAACATTAAAGTCGTATTCATTTGATACAAAATTTCCTGAATATTGGGCAGTCATAGAACCAACATTTGTGAATCATACCAGCAGTTATACATACGATTATGAAACGGTCTCTATGCTGACAGGATTGTATGGCGGGTATGGGGTTGGCGGTAATGATGAAAGCGTAAAGTATTTGACGGAATTGTTGCAAAAGCACTGGTTCTTGGTTGATGATAGTTTGTCAATGACAGTATCAGATAGTGTTAATGATGTGTATGCGTTCTTTGTTGAGGTAGATTAAGGAATAACAGATGAAAATAATAAATGCATTTTTATCTTTGCTGTTATTATTTGTGGGGACTGCATTTGCAGATGTGGCGGCGTTACAGTGCAAAAGTTCAGAACAAAAGACTATTTTTTCATGTGGTGATTTTTCTGTGGATGCGCCTAATGGTCTGGATGACGAGGTGTTTATTTTTGCACCGTGTGTTGCGCCCACTGGATATGCGTTTGGTGGGTGGAAAGTTGAAAATATGGGGGTTGTTTTTAATGTTGCAACGTATTTTAACGCAATGATGAATCCACCCCAGGACCCTGTGATTGTCGGAGATGTAAATTTAGTTGCAAATTGGATTCCGCTGATTGATATAGATACTTTTTCCGTAAAGGAAAAGGTGGTTGGCTTTTTATATAACCCAGAATTAAATAAAGTTTATTATGAATTTGCATCTGGTGGTATTGTGTTAAATACAATTTGTTCATCAGAAGATGTTGGAGATGGGGTTGCAAATATAACTGTTGATGGTGAGGTGGGGACATTGCCGACTGCATCCAATGCAGTTGATTTATCAACGCCTGGGGATACATGTTGGGTTGGTATTGATGCGCCAAATGGTGATGGTATGAAATATATTTCGATTGGAACGGATTCTGATTGTCAAAATTCATGCGCAGAATTGCCGATTATGTTGCCGTTATACAGATATGCGGAACCGGGGGATGCAACGGTTTATGATGCGGTTATATCACAAATGTTGTCGGTAATGCTTGGGAAATAGTACCTGTGGTGGTGCGGGGCGATTCGGTTTATAATGTGTATGCCGTTTGGGACATATACAATAAACACAGATTTTAAAAGTTAAGAATTCATTTCTTTCGTAATTTGTGTGGATGTTATGTCCCACCTTTTTTATTGAAAAGACTTGAATTTTTTAAAATTTGTATTAAAATTTTAGGGAAATGATTAAAAATTTATATATCTTTTCTGTTTTTCATCACACCCATTTGGGTGGTTATTAGCATATTGTATTTTTTGTGATATAATTGACATTGGAATAATGTCGCAGGTTTTCATATATAAGATATAGGAATAAAAAATGGATTTAAAACCAACAAAACCATTATCAGGTTTTATAGAATTGTTACCAACACAGCAGCGTTGCTTTGACTATTGTACGGCACGCATGTTAAATGTGCTGAAATTGTCTGGGTTTAATCAACTGGATTTGCCGGCAATTGAACGTGCCGAAGTTTTAACGGATAAAGATAATTGGGATGAAATTGAAACACAGATGTTCTTGTTTCAAAAGGGCGATACAAAGATGGGATTGCGATATGATGGAACGGTTGGGCTGTCTCGTTATGTTGCAGGGCACCTCAATGATTTGACTTTCCCGTTTCGCGCCAGTCAGTTTTCAAAACGATATCGTGGCGAACGTGCGCAACGTGGGCGTTATCGTGAATTTTATCAGATGGATATGGATATAATGGGTATAAATTCGCTGTCAACGAATTATGATGCAGAAATTATATCTGTTATTCAACGTACGTTAAATTCTGTGTCTGAATTTATTGGTGACAATAAAGTGTCTATTGGTTCAAGACTGTTCTGGGATGCGTTGTTTGATTATTTGGAAATGGATGCAAATCAGAAAAAAGACGTCTTTGTTTTAATCGACAAAAAGGATAAAATGGGTGATGATGACTTTGCCGAAGGTCTGCGTGATACATTAAATGATGTAAAAAAAGAAAATCAAATTAAATCAGTGTTTACAAATGGTTGTTCGGAATTCTTAAACAAATCTGATAAGTTAGATGCGGCGATTTCAGAACTGAATGAGTTTATGAAAACATTAGAGACATTTGGTGTAAAAAATGCTGAAATTGATTTGTCTATTACACGTGGTTTGGCATATTACACCGGTTTGGTGTTTGAATTTAAGTCATTAAGATATCCAGACTTGGGCACTGTGGCCGGTGGTGGTCGTTATGCTGACTTGGCGGGTAAATTTAGCAAAACAAAAATCATTGGTGTTGGTGCGGCGATTGGATTTTCAAGAATCTTTGTTGCATTGATGGAATTGGGTAAGATTGATTTAAGTCAGTTTGAATCACCTGTTGATGTTGCTGTGTTGTGTATGGGTAATGAAAATTTATCGTATGCTGTATCTATTTTAAATGTCTTGCGTGATGAAAATATCGCATCCGTGGCGTATTTAGATGCGGAAAAGAAGTTTAAAAACCAAATCGAATATGCGGATAAAATAAAATCTAAATTCAGTATGATAATCGGCGAAGATGAAGCAAAAAATAAACTTGTATCGCTGAAAAATATGCAGTCTGGTGATCAACAAACACTGTCTTTGTCTGATGCAATAAAAAACATAAGGGCTATGTAATGATTGTTGAACAAAAATTAAAAGATATTCAATCTAGATTTGCGGATATCGAAACGCAAATGAATTCTGGTACGGTTGCTGGTGATGAACTGACCAGACTGTCCAAGGAATATTCAAGATTGGCTGAAATTATTCCGCTGATAAACGAATATTTTCAAATTGTGGCGGGGATTGCAGATGCTCGTGAAATGCAAAGTGATGCAGAATTACGCGAAATCGCAACAGAACAGTTGCATGAATTAAATCATCGTCTGCCTGATGTTGAAAAGAATTTACAAATTGCGTTGTTGCCACGTGATGATGCTGATGATAACAGTGTAATTATGGAAATTCGTGCTGGTGTTGGTGGCGAAGAATCTGCATTGTTTGCGGGCGATTTGTATAATCAATATAAATCTTATGCGTTGCGCCAAGGTTGGAAAGTAGAGGTTATCGAAGAAAACGCAACGTCACTGCGTGGATATAAAGAAATAGTCTTTAAAATTGATGGTGCAGGGGCGTATGGTCGTATGAAGTTTGAATCCGGGATTCATCGTGTACAGCGTGTGCCAGAAACCGAAGCGGGTGGCCGTATTCATACCAGTGCAGCGTCTGTTGCTGTTATGCCAGAAGCCAAGGAAATAGACGTTGTTATCGAAGATAAAGATATTCGTATTGATATTTTTCGTGCGTCTGGGGCAGGTGGTCAGCACGTTAATAAAACCGACAGTGCAATACGTATTACACATTTTCCAACAGGGATTGTTGTAACATGTCAGAATGAACGCAGTCAGTTACAGAATAAAATTGCAGCAATGTCTGTATTGCGTTCTAAACTGTATGAAAAACAGCGCTTGGAACAGGAAAGTGCCAACAATGCGTCACGTCAGTCGATGGTCGGTTCGGGTGATCGCAGTGAAAAAATCCGTACCTATAATTTTCCAGAACAACGTGTGACAGATCATCGTATTAAGTTAACGTTGTACAAATTGGATGATATTCTAGCAGGTGGTTCTGCGTTGGATGAAATGATTGATGCGCTGATTGCGGCAGATCAATTGGAACGTTTGGCAAATATGGAGTGATGCTGTGCGACGTTGTGCAACGATAAAAGCTGTTTATACATTGTGTGAAAGGGCGCTTGGAGGGAAGGCGCCCGCTGAATATTCGCTGTATGAAAAGCAGTTGCGTTTTCAGCGTAGTACATTGCGTAATTGTTGGCAGTCGTATAATGATTTTGTGTTGCATCAAGCGGATGTTCGGGATTGGATTTTAGAGTTCGAGCAAAATGGCGGATTTGATAAAATTGTCGCCGATACTTGGCGATGGTGCCTGGGTATAAATAAAAGGTTGCCTGTAAGGATTGTGAAGCAACGTTAATAAAAAAACCGCCATTTGGCGGTTTTTTTATTTTTTAGAACAGGTATTTTATGTTTATGTTTCCAAACCATCCGTACATGTCGCCATCGTGGCGGCCAACGCTGGCGTGGATGTTTGTGTTGTAAACGCTTTTGCCAATGCTGATTGCGTATTCAAAGTATTCTGTGTTGTTTAGGTTGACTGTGTTGGTTGTGTTTATAATTGTGTCACCATCGTTTGCGAATGTCATGATGTATTGCACGCTTAACTTGCCGAACCAGCCATTGCCAATATGTTTTATTGCCTGTAATTCAGGCGATGTTTTAAATATGTTAAAGTTTTTATTGTGTAATCTGTCGCCAGATGCGGATGTGTAATCGTCTGATTGAATCCATGTGTATTCGGCGTTTATTGTTGGGCGCAAGATAAAACTGTTGTCTAATACGATGTCATAAGACAGACCTGCGGCGGCGCCGAACCAGAAGCTTGTATAATTATCTGTGCCGAATTTGTTTTGTGATGAATTATCAAGTACGCCGGCTGTAATGTTTGTATTGATGGCGAATTTGTTATGATAAAATCCGTTAAATACGCCCAAGAAACCGCCTTGGGAATCGGTGTTTATATCGTTGTTGGTTTGTTCGCTGTGTATATAGCCCGAATTTATACCCCAGTTGTGGGTAAATATACCGAATTTGGATTGCTTGCCAGATAGTCCGGCCATGATTAAATCGTTTTTGTTGCTTATTGGTGCGATGTTATTAAATTTTATGTCGCTGTTTGTGTGTTGCCAATTTAACCAAATGTTTGATAATGCTGCGAATTGTGTGTCGCCGCCGCTGCGTCCCATTGTGCCGTCTTCGTTAAATTCGCCGTACATTAGTTCTGTACCGTACATTGGTGCGTGCCCATATAGGTCGGGTGTGTTTATGATTGCGGTGGATTGTTTTTTGTTAAACGTGTTTTGATTTTGTAATCCAAATCCATTAAATGCGGCTTGTGTTATTGTGTGTTGAAAAGAGCTGATGTTGTGTGCAGAAATTGCATTTGTGTATGTGTGTGGGGTGTATTGATTTGCGTGCGCGTATGTGCCCAAGGCCAACACTAATACAGCTGTTGATATAGTTTTTGTCATGGATGCTCCTTTCGCTGATGTTATATGTATTATATCATAAAAATAGTAATTTTAAAACGTTATTGATTTTTATTGTGAAAATGTTCGTTTTTGGTTAGAATATGTGTCGTTATGGAAAATGAAAACGATAATTTTATAGATAGGCCGGTTGTTATGGTCGGTTTGATGGGGGCGGGCAAAACCAGTGTTGGTCGTGCCTTGGCACGCAGGCTGGGGATACCGTTTGTTGATTCTGACAAGGAAATCGAAGCGGCGGCTGGGTGCAGTGTGGTTGATATTTTTGCATTGTATGGCGAAGATGAATTTCGCCGTGTTGAACAGCGTGTTATCGAAAGGATTTTAGATACGCCGCCTGCGTTAAAGGTTATTTCTACGGGCGAGGGGGCGTTTATCACGCCTGCGGTTCGTCAGATGGTGCTGGACAGGGCGTTGTCGATATGGTTAAAGGCAGATTTGGATTTGTTGGTAAAACGTACGGGGACACGTGATACGCGTCCGCAGCTATTAAACACGGACAGTCGTAAAATTTTAGAGCAGTTGATATCGGAGCGTTATCAGACGTATGCGCAGGCGGATATAACAGTGGAAACAAGGGATGAAAATTTACGTAAAACTTTGTCGAAAGTAATACGTGGAATCGAAGATTATTCTAATAAATAAACAAGGGGTAAAAAATGGCTAAAAAGAATAATATATTTAAAGAATTTAGTTCTTTTGTTCAACGTGGTAATGCGATAGATATGGCTGTCGGTATCATTGTTGGTAGTGTTATGACCAGTGTTGTAAATTCGCTGGTGAAAGATGTTATTATGCCACCAATTGGTTTGTTGGTTGGGGGTGTTGATTTTTCACAGTGGTTCTTTGTGCTGGGTGGTGGTACGGCCGGTGCGACATATGAAACAATTGCGCAGGCGCAGGCCGCGGGTGCAACTACGCTGAATTTAGGTTTGTTCTTAAATTCTGTGGTCAGTTTCTTTATAACAATGTTTGCGATATTCTTGTTTGTGCGCACCATGAACAAGATGCGTGATAAAAAGCCTGCAAATACACGGGCGTGTCCGTATTGTAAGTCTAATATCAGCAATTCTGCAACAAAATGTGCATTTTGTTGTTCTGATGTAGATCCGGTTGAGACAGGTGTGGTCGAAGAAAGCGAACTGAAAAAAGGGTTGAAAAGTTTAAAGAAAGTTGCTGTTGACGTTGCGTCCGACTCTGTATCGAAAATCAAAAAGATTACAAAGCGTTAAGTTTTGTTTGTGATAATTTAAATAAACTAAAAAAAGCGGACGTTTTGTTCGCTTTTTTAGTGTGGGTAATTTTGTAGCAGGGCAGATTATGTATAGTTTTGCAAGGTGTTAGATTTGCTTGTCGGTAGAGTGGTGTTTGTTTTTGGTGTGCGGGTATATTTGTATGTATTTGTGTGTTGTGTGTGGCGGATTAAAAATAAATCCGGTTGATAGATTCTGATGTGTTGTGGTGTAAATAAAATTATTTGTAGCGGGGTGTAAAATACAAAAGTGCCAGAAAACCGCAGGGCGTACAATATTATAAAGGCGCATAATGTATATTATGTATACTTTATGATATAAAAATATAAATATTTTCATATTCGCGTGCGTTGCAATTCAAACTGCGCTGTGCTTGTTTTCATTGGCGCATCTGTATACATAATATAAAATTATTTATGTGAAGTCATAC